>DAUP01000061.1:853-25168 GCA_002505185.1 Ferroplasmaceae archaeon UBA567
TGTTGAAATCAACGAATAATGGAATTAGAAATGTTAGCATAGGTGAAAGCAATGGAATTATAATAGATGCAAATTGGTGGTGTGCTGTTTCGGCAATAGCTTCTTTGTTACGTGGGGTGCAGCAATATTTTTTGCACCTGAAAGTGGAAGTTTATCAGTTTATATTGGATATATGATAACCATGGACTTTTTAGGAGGTGTAGCTGAAATATCCGCTTTGCACTCATGTTTCGGAGGGTGGTAATTATAAATAAAAATGTATACAGAAAATTAAAACTAAAATTAAAGATGCTTTATATAATATATCCTTTGATTATTTCGTATTTGGTAATCCTATTTTTCATTTCTAAAGGTGTAATACATTATCTACTGTTATTAATGAGCATTGGGTCATTATTGCTTGGGATATTGAGTTATATTGGTATAAATAAGGAAATAAAAAACAACAATATAACAGACATAAAATTTATCTCTAAAAAATATATTGTCTTATCTTTTTTATGTACAACATTTGTTATATTACTCTTATTTTATTTATACAGGATATTCAATTGATTCGTATCATTGAAAGTTGGAGATTTTTTTATTAATTTTAAGAAATTGATGCGCAAATACAAAATTATTTTGGATGCCTGGAATATCGCTTTATGCGGGAGTGTCCGGCTGGATAAGGTTTTTTATCCTGTTTACCACATAGTTTCTGTCCATACTGGACAAAAAGTATCCAAGGCGGGGTCCACGCTCCTTATCAATGAAAACCGTGTAAAACAATGTAAATACATCCTTCGGAGTAAGATTGCGCTCGCCTATTATACTGTAAATTGTTGAGTGTATTCCATCTGAAGTCCACTCGACACCGTCAATTTTATCGAGGAATTCCTCAAGTATGGCCTTTTGATCATCCGTAAGCAGGAATTGCTTATCCGTGAGTGTAAATTTAATATTGTCTGGAGCGTATTTGGACAGCCAGTATTTTGCTATAACAATCTCATTTTTAAGGTAGTCATCTATTTCATCTTTTTCGTATCCGCTTCTTTTAAGGGCCGGAAGCAGGCTTTTACCATTTCCATATATCTGCACCAGTGTTACTATATGCCTGAAATTTATTTTTTCTGGAGCATCCAGTACCTTTATTCTTGACATTTCATAGATGCGTTTGAAGTTTTCATTGTTTGATTCATCAATGCCGAAATATGCGCGTTCCATTTTTTCATAGTCATCTATGAGGTTCAATAGCCCCATGCCTGGATCAAAGTCTATATGCCTGCCGGGGTCATTTTTGGCTATAAGGAATCTCAATATTTCCGGAGGCGCAAATGTTGTTACCTCAGATGCTGTTATTGCAACACCTGTTGAAGAATGCATAACACCCACGCCTTTCAATAGTATTCTCTCATACATCAATGGTACTGGAGGAGTAATCTTGAATACTTTATCAGCAATTTCCTTACCAGTATCGTATGATCCTCCGGCGGCAGCATGGTCTTTTCCGAATGGTTCTACGGTAACGCCAAGTGCAAACCATTTTGCGGGCCATTCAACACGCCATGGCATTTTACCGTCGTCCTTCCTTATGTCTGCTTTGTCCTCGTTGCCACATGCACTGCATTTATAATATGCATATGGGTTCTCATATCTGGTTACAATAGATGAGTTTATTTTGCCGCATTTTGAACATCTTGGCTCATAGGGGTACCAATCCTGACCAAGATCTGATCCGGCAACATCGTGCATTATTTTTGCGATTTCTTCTCTGTTGTCCATGGCTATGTTAATTGCTTCTGCCAGCTTTCCATCCCTGTATAATTCTGTTGTGCTTATAACTTCCACATTGACATTTATTTTTTTAAGGGTTTCAAGAAAAGGTTTCAGGAAATAATCTGAATATTTCCCATTTCCTTCAGGAGCAGGTATATAGCTGAGTGGCATGCCTACATACTGGGAATAGCTGTTGTCTAGAAAAGGATAGACCTTTCTTAAGGGGTCAAGATCATCGCAAAGGTATACGAATCTTGATTCCAACTTTCTGTCAAGTGATGCTTTATAAATTATATCACCAGTGAGTATTTCTCTCATATTGCCCACGTGAATCGGGCCAGATGGTGATATTCCTGTGGAGATAAGCTGTTTTCCCTTCAGATTTTCAACCAAGGCATCTGCCCAGTACATATCTATCCCACCATAGTAGCACGGATAAGTGACCTGACCGGAACATTATTTATCTCATCTGAACTTATTTTGGAAACAAGAACAACGCATAGTATCACTTCTCCTCCCTGGCTCCGTACATCGTCTATTGTCCGTTTCATTGTTTCTCCAGTACTGATAACATCATCTATTATGACAACTTTTTTACCCTTTACACCGGCAAAGTTGCTGCTGAACATACCTTCTTTCCTGGATGGGTGTGGCCTGTATACGATTAATTCTCTCTCCAGTAGATCTGATAGCATCGTTGCGTAGGGTATTCCGTTTATGGTTATTCCCATTATGGATGTTACATTATCCATGGATACATCTTCCATTATTATATCTCCCATTATCTCGGCTATTTTCTCTATTCTGTTTCCATATACTCCTATGCTGCGCCACCCGATCTTTGTATCTGAAATCCGATTTCCCCTAAGATCCTTGCTCAGAAGCCATGTTATAGTATTTACAGAAAGATGCAGCTCTGTTGATATTTCCTTATCGGACATGCCCTTATTCTTCAATTCCAATGCTCTATTATATAATTCCTCAAGACTTTTCATAATTCTACCTCTTTAATGCCTGCCCTAATCCTGGTTGCAATGATTTCAAGGTCATCAATACGGGCAGTTTCCCTTTCCCAGTTTATCTTTTTCCTGTAATACCTGGGTATTATATGTACATGATAATGCATTACCATCTGATTTGCAACCCTGCCATTGTTCTGGCCTATATTGAGCCCATCTGTTTTCAGCGTTTCCCTTATGGCTATTGCTATACGTTTTACTGCCAGCTGGAGTTCAAGGTATATATCCTTATCAACATCATATATATTTTCATAATGGTTTCTGGGTATTACAAGAACATGGCCTTCTTCTATGGGTGCATTATCCATAAATGCGAGTATGTTTGAATTTCCGTAGACAAATGCCGCATTTCCCTTATTTGCTATTTCCCTGCAGAAAACACATGTTTCATCGTACATTTAAAGTATATTGTATACAGTATAAAAAATATTTTCGTTTGCTAGTCCATGATTCAGTAAATATTTAAATTATACTAATATAATCCTGGATGAAACATATAAAAGTCATCGGCAGCATAAATATGGATATTATTCTGTCCTCAGCCAGATTACCAGTAACCGGTGAAACTATAAAGGCCGATAAATATTACATGTACCCCGGAGGGAAAGGGGCAAATCAGGCAGTGGCTGTTGCACGTACCGGAGTGCGACCACAGCTCATAGGAAAACTTGGAAATGATTATTTTGCTGAGATGATAACAACCTATTTGAAAAAAGAGAATATAGATCTATCCTTAACATACGGAGATAAAACAGGGATTGCAATGATTAATGTTGAATCATCTGGAAAAAATATGATCACTGTATATCCCGGGTCAAATGGGAGCATGGCCTATGATGATTTTCATGACATTAATATAAAAAATTCCATTGTGATGTTTCAGCAGGAGATACCGCTGAAAACTATACGTGATTTCATAAGTAATATTGCCGGAAATGGGAATATGATAATTACAGACCCAAGCCCATTCAATGAAGACCGTTATATACTGGAGAATACGGATATTTTAACGCCAAATGAAAACGAGGCACAGCTTCTTGCTGGATGCAATATAAAAAATGTGGAAGATGCTAAAAAGGCATCCCGTATAATATTAGAGAAATATAAAAGCAATGTAATCATAAAACTGGGGGATAATGGTTCCCTTATAAATTATGAAGGTAATATAAAGTATTTCAAGCCGTATAAAGTTGGAACAGTAGACACTACCGGGGCTGGTGACTGTTTTAACGGAGCATTCGCGTCTGAATTTCTCAGAACTGAAAGTATAGACAAAAGCATGGAATTTGCCAACATAGCAGGTGCACTGTCCACCACAGGATATGGCGCCTTTCCATCTTTTCCATACAGAAACCAGATTATCTCTATAATGGAGGAATGATCGAATAAAAAGCGGGTAACATTATATATTAATATAAAATATAAGGACATGGCTGGAACAATAAAAATTAATGAGCCACCACCAAGACCTTCACTTACGCCAGGAAAATCAATTAAATATAATGTAAAACACACTATAATGGTTATGAGCGGAAAAGGTGGGGTGGGAAAATCAACAATCGCAACAAATCTAGCAGTTACCCTTGCACAGAAAAATTTTAAGGTAGGCTTACTGGATGCCGACATAAATGGCCCGGATGACCCAAAAATGCTGGGGATAGAAGAGGAAAAAGCCTTTGGAAATGAGGAAGGCAAAATAGAACCTGCAAAAACAAAGTATAATGTGGATGTAATCTCAATGGAAATGGCATTGCCCACACATGATACTCCAGTAGTATGGAGGGGGGCCATAAGGCATAAGGCAGTACAGCAATTTCTTGAGGATACATCATGGGAAAATAAGGATCTTTTGGTCATCGATCTCCCTCCAGGAACCGGAGATGAACCGTTAAGTATCTGCCAACTTATACCGGATGCAGATGGGATAGTTATTGTAATAACGCCACAGGAGGTAGCTTTGCTTGATGCGAAAAAGGCAATAAATTTCGCAAAAAAAGTCAACATGCCTGTCCTTGGAATAATTGAAAATATGAGTGGTTTTGTGTGCCCACATTGCGGCCAGGAAACGGATATATTCAAGAAGGGTGGAACTGAACAGATTGCAAAGGATTATAACATACCTTATCTCGGAAATATACCGATAATGCCCGAAATAGTTCAAGATTCAGATTCTGGAATTCCCGCAGTGGCTAACAATGATTACATAAAGAAGTTTTTTGATAGTGTAGCAGATAATCTGATAAAGAATCTTAAAAAATAATTTTTGATTTAATTATTATTCTCAAATTGTTGTTTATTCACTTAAAACATTTACCGCTATTAAAAGACGGAATTTTAAAGTTCTGAAAAAAACGAATTATAATTAAATATGAAAATGTACAGTAAAAAAAACATTAAATAAAGAATAAAAATAATACCAATGAAATGGCAATACCGGATAATTGATTTATAGATTGTAGATTTTCGACCAGTTAGTAGTCGTGGACTTAATACCTCGCAAAAGCTTGATACTTATATCCCGACTCTATCAACCTCTTCTTTTAAGAGTGGTCTCAAACAATGTCTATTTTCAGGGACGACTTCAAGCTTAGATGCTTTCAGCTTTTATTCGCGTATGACGTGGCTACTCGGCAACTGCCCTGTCGGACAACCGATAAACTAGAGGTCACGAACCCCCGTTCCTCTCGTACTAAAGGCTCCTTCCCTTCAGACATCGAACACTCCCACAGAGAAGCAACCCTACTGTCTCGCGACGTAGTGAACCCATCTCAGGATCCCTTTTAATGGGCGAACAGCCCCACCCTTGGCACCTTGTTCAGCACCAGGATAGGAACAGACGACATCGAAGTAGCAAACCCTCGGGTCGATGTGAACTCTTGCCGAGGACAACTCAGTTATCCCTGGGGTAACTTCTCTCTTATCACCCGCCCCCACTAAAGGGGGTACTAGGGTGGTTCGTTAGGCCCTGCTTTCGCATCTGCGTTTCCTATTGGCTGAAACACAGTCAAGTTAGCTTTTACCCTTATACTCTTTGAAGGATTTCTGACCCTTCTGAGCTAACCATTGGAGACCTCTGTTTTCTTCTTAGAGGCGTGGCGCCCCACCCAAACTGCCTACCAATAGTTGTCCCTTTTTTTAAAGGTTAGTGACGCAACTTTTAAAGGGAAGTGTTTCATCGTTGTCTCCGTTCCGGCCACGACCGAAACATCTACGACTCCTTCCTACCCTACGCATTAAAAATCGCGTCACAGCCACAGGCTGCAGTAAAGCTCCACGGGGACTTCGCTTTCATGTGGGAGAGACTGGATTGTGCACCAGTACATTAATTTCACGGGGCTGAATGTGGGGACAGTGGGACTCTCGTTGAACCTTCATGCGAGCCGCCAATTAAGCGGCTAGGTATTACGCTACCTTGAGAGGGTCATAGTTACCCCCGCCGTTTATTGGCCCTTCTTCTCCTTGAAAAGAGCTTTCAGGTACCAACACTGGGCAGGTTTCGGCCGCTATACACATCCTTACGGACTAGCAGCGGTCTGTGTTTTTGGTAAACAGTCGGGGTCCCCTTGCCACTGCGACCTATCCTATTTCTGGATAGGCATCCCTTCTACCTAAGATACGGGACTATTTGGCCGAGTTCCCTCACATCCATTATTCCCAAACGCCTTAGACTGTTCATCTAGGGGCACCTGTGTCGGTTCTTGGTACGAACTCAGGCTTGACCCATATATATCTTTCATAGACTCCGGGACTTGAAAAAATTCCCATACGGGAACAGATATTACTTTGTAAACTTCTCGTCATTACAACTCTCCATTTACTTATAAATACCCATACGTAGACAAGCATACACTTTCTATCCCAAAGCGTATATATATGGCAAAACACCTGAGGCGCTGGAATATTAACCAGCTTCCCTTTCGATCACTTCCTGTTAGGGGTGACCTTAGGATCGGCTAACCCTCGGCTGACGAACATTGCCAAGGAACCTTTGCCCTTTCGGCGGAATGGATTTTCACCATTCTATTCTGCTACTTTTACCAGGATCCGCGATACTATACGGTCCATCCCTCCTCTCGAAGAAACTTCTATCCATATAGCACGCCCCCCTACCACATCACCTTTCGGTGGTCTAATGTATCGGTAACTGGCTTTAGCCTCTTCCATCTTGGAGGCAAATAACCTCGGTGAGTGAGCTGTTACGNNTAGCCTCGGTGAGTGAGCTGTTACGCACTCTTTAAAGGATAGCTGCTTCTAAGCTAACCTCCACACTGTCTTTGGTCATTAACCTCTTTAAATCGCACTTAGCCAATTTTAGAGACCTTAACATTAGTCTCGGTTGTTTCCGTCACGGGCGTAAAGCTTATCCCTACGCCCTAGCACCTGGTCTCTACGATTCTAGCAAGTTCGGAGTTTGACAAAGTGGTGCAGTATTTCTACTGCTGGCCACCCAATCGGTCGCTCTACCTCACCAGAAATCTCCACCAAGGTCTACCTGCGGGTAGTATTGGGGGGAACCCGCTATTGCCACTCTAGATTAGCCTTTAACCCCTATACCCAAGTCATCCAAACGATTTGCACATCAGAACTGGTTCGGTCCTCCATCTAGCTTTCGCTAAACTTCAACCTGCTCAGGTATAGATCGAGTGGCTTCGGGTCTGCCACAGATGACTAAACGCATTTATTACGTTACTCCTCCATTGCTGTGCGAGTAATCGCTTTCGCTACGGCTGCTTCTTTTAGAATTAGCCTCGCCATCCATCACAACTCCCTGGCCCGTTCTTCAACACGGACAATAGAACACCGGTCACTCTTTCGAGATCATTCCTTTAATGCCCTATAAAGTTTTCACTACTTGGTTTCAGGCTCTTTTTACAGCCCTTCCGGGTTGCTTTTCAGTTTTCCCTCACGGTACTTCTTTGCTATCGGACTTGAGTAATATTTAGGGTTGGATGTTCATGCCACCCATATTCCCACGCGAATAATGACGCATGGTACTCAGGATATCTTTCCTCGTAGCCGCTTTAGTTACTTTCAGGGGACTATCACCCTCTCTGGTAAAGCTTTCCAACTTTTTAAAATTCCTAAAGTAGGCATTGAGAAAGATCCGTACTCCACATCTCTATTTCTTTTCAGAAAAGATTCGGTTTGCCCTCTACCGCTTTCGATCGCCTTTAATCACGGTATCTCTATTGATTTCTCTTCCTCCCGGTACTAAGATGTTTCAATTCCCGGGGTTCCCTCTCCTTTCGGAGTGTAAACAGGAAGTCCCATTCGGAGATCCTTGGATCAACGGCTCCATGCACCTCCCCAAGGCATATCGCAGCTTGGCACGTCCTTCATCGGTTCTCAAACCAAAACCATCCCCCAAGTAGTTTGTATGATACACAATCTATATCTCTTAATTATCCGGTATCATCGGTTATTAAATAACCTCGCCCTTCCCTATTAATTATTGAATTAATAAGTGCATTCATTTATTGGTATAATTGATATTACAAACTGTAATATAAACGTTTTGATAAAGATAATCTTAATCAAAAATATGCCCATATAAGAATAAAATAACCTATTTTTTGCGTATAAAATTATAAAAATATTAAAATTGCCCACAACCCAAGAATTTGTATGTTAAATGATAATATGTTTAAATATTTATAACATCGTATTCATTATAAAGGTAATTAAAGGTAATATTTAAAAGCCGGCAATGCATATTTTCCATGTATGTTACTATTATCTTATCTATCCTGTAATCTATAATATTATCAGGCATCTCAAAGGATACTTCCAATTATTTAATGAAATAGCGGAATCAATATCTGAATATATTGTATTATATACCTATTTCTTTAATATCAAGTGTATTTCATTATTAATCCGCTCTATATTGACAAGGTCTAACTGACAGTAATTTGCTATTTTCTCGAATATTTTATCAGTGTATGGAAATTTATCTTCCATAATCATAACTTTCACGTAATCAGATAGTTTAATGTCCAACTGGATGGATTTTATTGTGGACATAAGAAAGTTGAAAGGATCTCCACCACAGGAAACGTTTCTGTAATCTTCCTCCATCATATTTAATGATATTATTATATAAATTAAGAAATCAGTAACGTTGCACCTAACAAAAATATAATAAGAGGATAAATGCTATAACCCCATGGATCAGGGACTTAAAATGCTAACCCCTTCAACAAGGCTGGTATTAATTACGCTGAGGCAATTAAAGATTGCAAGGCTCTGCCAGATCATAGAAAGTACTGGGCTTTCTAAGAGATCCGTTCTATATTCTGTAAAAAAATTAAAACAGATGGGGTTGATAGAAATAAACGTATGCCTTTCTGACACAAGGCAGAGGTTTTACTGCATCACAATTAATGAATAATGGTGCAAATTTTGCATCTTAACCAATCGTATTATAGAATTTTTCCATAGTCCAGAGAAGGTGATAATATGGCAGTGTATTTAGGGCAGAAAGCTCCTGGCTTCATTGTTAACACAACAAAGGGGCCACTGGACCTGGAGAGTTACAAGGGAAAGTGGATCATACTGTTTTCACACCCGGCGGATTTTACACCAGTGTGCACTACAGAATTCATGGAATTTGCCAGGAGATATGAGGAATTTAAAAAGATGGATGTTGAGTTAATTGGATTGAGTGTTGACAGCATCTATAGCCATATCCAGTGGATGAAAGACATAAGGGAAAAATTTGGGGTGGAAATACCTTTTCCGGTAATAGCAGATATAAACAAAGATGTTGCCCGGGAGTATAACCTGATGGATGAAAAAACAGGGTCAACTGTAAGGGGCGTATTCATTATAGACCCAAACATGGTGGTAAGGTTAATGATATATTACCCTGCAGAGACGGGCAGAAACATTGATGAAATTATGCGTTCTGTTAAGGCGCTTCAGGTCAACTGGAATAGAAAACTTGCGACTCCGGTCAATTGGCAACCAGGTGGAGATGGAATAGTTTCAGCACCTGGAACGCTGGAAGAAGCCATAAAAAGAGAGAAGAATGGCAGCAAGACGTGGTATTTAAAATATAAGAGTGTGGAATAAGTCAACTACTCCTGGCTCACGCAGGGGGCCTGTTCCGTGAGGAACAGCGTAAGAGTTGATTAGAGAGCTTTAAAAAATATAGTGAAAAACATGAAAGAAAAGCAGAAGTTAGACAAAAGAGATACATACACACCCGCGGATGCTCCACAAGTCCGTGGCAACTGTGATCATGCATTAAACAGAGAGGAAACTCTCAGTGTGCATGGTTTAAAAACTCCTTCTAACAACCCCGATGTGGACCTACAGTCATGCATGACTGGACAGGATCTGAGGGTTCCCGTCATAAACATGCGCGACATGTATAATCAGTCGTTATAAAAGGAGGAGAAAATAATATGAATATAAGCATAAAAAAGGTTAAAATGGTAAGATATGGTGAGGGATTGAAATGAACCCGGAGAAAAAAATAGAAGAAGTTGGAAGAGTAATGCAGGAAGTAACAGGCGACAACAAGGCATACATGAATGCATTTATGGGTCTCATGCAGAACACAATGGGGCCTGGTGTGCTTACTGTAAAGCAGAAAGAATTGATTGCGCTGGCACTAAGTATAGCAGCCAGATGTGAATGGTGCATTTCATATCATGTGAAGGCAGCAAAGGATGCCGGAGCAACAAAAAAAGAGTTAATGGAAACAGGTTATGTGACTGTACTTATGTATGGTTCACAGGCAATGATGGAACTTAATAATCTGCTTGATGCTATAGAAAAATTTTATAAAAAATAAGAGAATTATTTTTAATGTTCTCTGTAAAGCACTGGCTCTAACTCTTCAACAGCCTTGCTTTCAAGTTCTTCAATATTTTTTATTACATCAGAAATGGGTTTTTCCTCTGTAACAGCATATTTTACCTTTCCAAGGGACATATTATATGAACCAGGACAAAGTGAGTTTTCGGTCACTATGAAAACATCCGGTTTTAGTGAGAGAATTCCGGCCATGGCAACCTCCCTTCCACCATGTGTTCTTCCAAATCCAGGGTTTTCGTATTCTTCTATCTTCTTTGTCTCATCGTCAATAAGGAATATTGAATTGCCATATTCCAGCGGGCTCAACATATTTTCATCGTCTACTACGCATGCTACTTTCATAACTAAGGTAAATATAACAAAAAATTTAAGCTGATTGTATATTTTAAAACTAAAAAAATTAATAATATCCGTGCATTTCCACTGAATATTCAGGTATTACAATTCCGCTTCCGTTCTCCACATGCCCGATTTCTTTAACTGGAACACGGTTTCTTACAGTGTTTAAAAAGTCTGTTTTACTTTCAGGATCTATTATAACAATATATCCCATGCCCATGTTAAATATTTCAAACATTTCATTGAATGATAGATTTCCCAAATCCATCAGGCGCAGGAATACATTATCAGGATCAAAGGCATTGTTTATAACATATTTCATATCCTTCATCCTTGGGACATTTTTTATTCCCCCACCGGTTATATTTGCCATGCCTTTAATGGGAACAAGGCTCATAGCGTCAAGTACCTCTCTTACATATATTCTTGTAGGTTCAAGAAGTACATCTGCAACTGTTTTATTGTCGCCGGGAAACTTTTCATCATAGTTAATATTGTTATTTTTGATTATTTGCCTGACCGTTGTGTAACCATTAGAATGCAGGCCGCTGCTCTTCATTGCGAATATCAGGTCACCGTCAGATATTTTTTCTCCAGTGATTATCTGGTCCTTATGTATCAGGCCGAGTGATGTTGCAGATATATCTATATTTTTTACAAGATCTGGGACTATGGCTGTTTCTCCTCCAACTATGTTTACATTGGCTATTTGAGCTCCAACGTTGAATCCAATTCCAAGCTGCCTGGCTATATCATTATCCATTTCCTTAAGAGATATATAATCAAGCATGGCTATTGGTTCTGCACCTACTGTGATAGCATCGTTTACGTTCATTGCCACGCAGTCAATCCCTATTGTATTGTATCTGTTTGTCTCTGCAGCAATTATGGTTTTTGTGCCGACACCATCATTATTCAAAGAAACTGCAAAATTCCCCAGATCAATAAGTGATGTGAATCCACCTAGTGGGTTTATTGTCCTGAAATCGGATCTCCTAAATTTTATCTGCCTCAGAAAAGTGGAGACAAATTCTCCCTGTGATTTCCGGTCTATTATTTTCCTTTCCATGTATAACAATTACATTATTAAATAAAGGTTTATATATTTTTATAAATTAATCAATCAGCTCTAAACCACAATAGTTTCTGGAGTTGTTTAATAGAGGTGTAATATTTGCTAAATTATGGATTTTGGACTTAATGGAAAAGGAAAAATATTTTAAATAGATAAAGCATTACTCTTTAAGGTGACATTAGTGGTACAGAGAGAAGATGTGGATTTTGATCCAAAGCACATAGATGAAAATTTTCTGAGCGATGAGAAAAACTATCCTGTAACAGGAGAGGAAAATGGTCTGAAGGTGAGAGCAGGCGGCATGCAGAGAATGGATGACAACGGAAAACCATACCCGACAAAATTAGGTGTCCATGGAACAACAGTTGCCGTTGATTGGGACGGGTGCATTGCCGATGGAGCATGTATGGATGTCTGCCCTGTAGATCTCTTTGAATGGAAGTTGAATCCGGGAAATTCTGGAACCGGAAACGAGAAGAAGGTTGAAAAGGGAACACCGGAATGGGACCAGTACAGAACCGACAAATCAAACCCTGTAAGGGAGTCTGAATGTATATTCTGCATGGCATGTGTTACAGCCTGCCCGTGGAGTGTAATAAAAGTAAACAACGAATAAATTATTTTTAAAATTATTAACTCATAAGAGCTTCATAGGCTCTTATTGCATCTTTTCTATTTACTATAATTATGGTTTCATTTGAACATGAGATTAACTGCAGAACGTTTATTTCGTAGGAAAAGAGCCTTTCATTTATTTTCATGACAAACCCTGGTGTTTTTACTATTTCCATTGAGGAAAATATATGCAATGAACTCACATTCCTTTCTATAACAGCATTTTTAGCTAGATCCAATTTTTTATTCTTGGTTTCATCAATGATATATACTATTGAATCGGTAAGATAAGTTGCAGAAAGGAAATTCAGGTTGTCAATTTTCTTATCAACTGTAATAACCATTATTTTATCCTGCAGTGTAATTTTGCTTTCAGACAGGAGCCTGTCAATATGAACCGTGTCTGCAGTGGAATTCTCCATAAACACCTTATTCAATGCCGATCTTATTGAAATTATGTTATAACCTTTCTCTTCCTGCGCTATCCTTCTTGAAAGTTTGCTGACATTCAATATTCCCATTCTCATGGAAATTATAAGCTCGGGATTTTTTTTGATATAATCCCTTACCATAGTTTCCACATTCCCCCTGGCTATTCTTGACATAGTATGATATATGTAATTATAATATAATATTTTACATTAAAACATATATTATATTATTAATACTACTAATATACTAAATATTTATAAAAAATATCATATATGCAAAAAATATTATTTCCCCATGGATAAAGTCTTATTATTATATTCAGGCGGCCTTGACACCTCTGTCATGGTAAAATGGATTCAGAAGGAAATGAAAAAGGAAGTTGTTACCCTTACATTGAACATAGGTAACAGCAATCTAGATCAAATAAGGGAAAAGGCGTTGTCTCTTGGTGTTTCAGATGCCATAGTCATGGACGTAAAAAAGGAATTTGCTGACAAGTATATTAAAAAAGAGATATACGCAGACGGCATGTATGAAGGTTACCCGCTGTCAACTGCAATTGCCAGGCCCCTGATGGCAGAAAAGGCTGTGCTTTACGCAGAGGAATATGGTTGCAACACAATTGCACATGGTTCAACTGGTAAGGGAAATGACCAGGTAAGGTTTGAGGTCACCATGAAAGCCCTTAATGAAGATATCAATGTTATAGCGCCTGTAAGGGACTGGAATATGAACAGGCCGGACGAGATAAAATATGCAAAGGCCAATAATATAGAGATTCCCATGGGTGGAAAATACTCCGTTGATGAGAACATATGGGGAAGGTCTGTTGAGGGCTCTACCATAGAGAACATTTCACAGCCGCTTGAATGGGACGTTTACGAGTGGGTCAGGCCACTTGAGGAAACTGGGAATGGAGATATAATAGAAATTGAATTCAAGAATGGTATTCCAGTTTCCTTAGACGGTAAACAGTACGGTCTTAAAGATCTTGTAGAAAAACTAAACGTTATTGCCGGAAATAATGGAATCGGGCTGATAAACCATATGGAAGACAGGGTAACAGGAATCAAAAGCCATGAGGTATATGAAGTCCCGGGAGCAATGGCCATAATAAAGGCTCACAAAATAATGGAATCACTTACATTGAACAAATATGAACTTGATATGAAGGGATACATGGATAATCAATGGTCAAATTTTGTCTATAATGGGTTGTGGTACGACCCGGTTATGGAGCATATAAACCAGTTTGAATACAGCATGAATAAATATATAAATGGCAGTGTAAAATTGAAACTGTACAAAGGAAACATTGTGATGCAATCCATAGAGAGCGAGAGTTCCATATACAACTATGAAAAAATAAGCTATGACAACAGCAATTTCAATCAGGACTCTGCAAAAGGATTTATAGATATATATAAAAACAATACAGTATATGCAAGCAATGCAAGGAAAGAAAAGATAAAATTGGTACAATAAATATTATATTTATTGTATATTGTTACCGGTATTGTCAACTGCCCCTACCTGAAGAACAGCGCAAGAGTTGATTATAGTGCTTTGAAACGTGAAAGAAAAGCAGAAGTTAGATCGGAGAAATACATACACACCTACGGATTCTCCGCAAGTCCGTAGCTCTGTGAATCTGTCTTTAAACAGAGAGGCAACTCTGAGAGGACAGGTCTTAAAAACACTTTCTAACAACCCTATGTGGATCTACAGACAGGCATGACTGGAAGGACTTGAGGTATTCTGTAATAAACATGCACAATATGGAAAATCAATCATTATAAAAGGAGGAGAAAAGATGGATATAAGCATAAAAAAGGTTAAACTGGTAAAATACGGCAAGGGATTGAGGTTCACTACCCAATTCATCCCAGCGTTTTCGCATGGTGTCTCACTGGGGATGTAAGATGAAAATATGGTCTGGAAGCGCAGCACCCGAATCAGGTAATGAAGCGTATAGAATTATGTTGGAAAAGGATATAGATGTGGATAAACAGCTTATACCCTATGAAATTTTATCGTTAATGGCATACAACCTCAACGCATATGAAAAAAAACTTCCCAACAGTTCCGATGCACGTGAAACACTGAGGGAGCTTTTATCTTTATATGATAAGAAAATAGAACTTAATCCTGAACTTGAAGATGTCCATGGGAATATAGAAAATCTGGCAATAAAGGAAACGAATGGGTCCGCAAGAAACATGCGAATGTTTCTGTCAAGGAATGAGCAGGTACATACAGATGTAAATTTTTTCCTTATGGACATTCTCCTGGAATATGAGAAAATTATATTTAATACTCTTATAGGCCTTGAAAAAATCAAGGCAAATGGCATTATGCCTGGATATACCCATTACAGGCAGGGCATGCCCACCACGTTCCAGACATATGTTGATTTTATTAAGAATATATTCGTGTATAATTTTAATAATATTGATGATGTGTGGAATGAATTGCGGGAACTTCCTCTGGGTTATGGATCAGGGTTTGGATCAATGTCTGATGTGAATTTCAGTGAAGTTGCCGGATATATGAATATGGAAAAAAATATTAAAAATCCACTGTTTTCCTTTATGCTTTATACTGACAATTATATTAAGGTCTTATCCAGCATAAATTCTTTCCTCATAGACATTAGCAGAATATTCCAGGATATGATAATCTTCAGTGGAGACGAAATGAAAATTATTGAATTGCCGGCTGGTTACGTTACTGGGAGTTCATTGATGCCCAATAAGGTTAACCCGGATTTTCTGGAGATATTCCAGGGATATGCTGCAAAATCTATAGCACTGATGAATTTGCTATATTCCGGAGTGATAAACAAAACTACAGGATACCACAGAGATTTTCAGATTTTAAAGGATGAAATCATCCCTTTTATGATTGAGTTAAAGGGGATAATAAATGGATTCCCCGATCTTTTTTCTGGCATAAAATTCAATAATGAGGCATCGGAAAAAATCATAGGAAATTCTATCTATGCAACATATAATTCAAAATTAAATTTCAAGACCAACGGAAACTGGAAAGAATCCTATAAAATGACGGGAGATATGATCAAATCTGGAAAAATATTAAGGTCATATATGCCAGAGGATATAATTTCTTATAAGAATTTTGATTTTATAGGGGATAGAATCAATGAGAATATTTCTTTCATAGACAATGGCAAAAAAAAGCTTTTAAAAATGGTAAAAGATGTTGTGTCANNGAATATTCTATAATTAAGTATTCTTTTTATGGTGACACTTCTATAGGCATGCCGTAAATTTGAGTTGAAACTGATAGATATTTTTGTATTTTTAATATTTTTGATAAAAAAATATATAATTATATGAAACATTAAGATGACACATGATCGACACAAAGGCAATGGAGGATAAATGGAAAAAATACTGGTTCAACAATGACACTTTCAAATTTAAAAAGGGTATTAAGAATTATACCATAGATACACCGCCCCCAACAGTTTCCGGGAAAATGCATGTAGGCCATGCGTTTTCCTATCCACAGCAGGATTTTATTGCAAGGTATAAACGTATGAAAGGCTATAATGTATTATATCCCTGGGGATTTGATGATAACGGCCTTCCAACCGAACGTTTTGTGGAAAAGGAGAGGAGGGTAACTATTGATAACACACCACTGAAAGATTACATAAAAATATGCAAGGAGGTAAGCAAAGAGGCAGAAAAGGATCTGTATAAGGCATGGTATGATACGGGATTAAGTGCGGATTTTAAAAACTACATAGATACATCATCTGATTTTTCAATTAAAATATCACAGGAACTCTTTCTTGATCTGGTGGAAAAGAAAAGAGCATACAGGGACGAAGCCCCATATGTAACATGCCCCACATGCCGGACCGCAATATCACAGATAGACATGAAGGACGCAGTTATCAACACAGAACTTGTTTATATCAATTTTAATGGCGTTGAAATAGCCACAACAAGGCCGGAAATGCTGGGTGCATGCGTGGCAATTTTTGTGAATCCCGATGATGATAGATACAGGAAATTTATAGGAACTGAAATAAATGTTCCAATCTATGATTACCCTGTAAAGGTTATGGCAGATAATTCTATTAATATGGAATTTGGGACCGGAGCCGAAATGCTATGTACATTCGGGGACCAGCATGACCTTGAACTGTGGAGGAAATACGATCTGAAAGCAAGGATTATACTAAAAAATAACAGGATAAATGATGGCAACATAATAGAAAATCTCCCTATTAAGGATGCCCGGAAGAAAATCGTAGATGAACTGATAAATAGAAATTATGTTATAAAAATTGAAAAAATAAAACATTCTGTGAATACCCATGAGAGATGTGGAACTCCAATTGAAATAGGTATAAGCAAGCAATGGTATATAAAGGATCTTGACATAAAAAATGAACTTATAGACTTCGGAAACAGGATAGAGTGGATACCAGAACATATGAAGACAAGATATAATAACTGGGTAACTGGGCTAAAATGGGACTGGTGTATATCCAGGCAGAGATATTTTGGAGTTCCTTTCCCGGTATGGTACTGCAATGATTGTGGTGAAATTCTCTTTGCCGAAAAGGAAGAGCTGCCAGTTGATCCCAGGCTTGATGAGAGGAAACGTAAATGTGAAAAATGCGAATCAGAGAATATAGTGCCTGAAACGGATGTAATGGATACATGGGCAACCTCGTCATTAAGCCCTACACTGTATCTGAAACATATAGGTGAAATGGACATATATACTATGGATGCAAGATTCCAGGGGCATGATATAATTACATCGTGGGCATTCACCACAATATTGAGATCCTATTTACATTATGGAGAAATACCATGGAAGAAAATAGTTATCAGTGGAAATGTGTATGATCCATTCGGCCAGAAAATGAGTAAAAGCAAGGGAAATATAGTGGAACCAAGAGTCATTATAGACAATTACGGTGCCGATGCACTGAGATACTGGGCCTCAACAACAATGCAGGGGGAGAATATTAAGCTAAGAGAACAGGATCTCATGAGGGGGCGGAAAACCATTATAAAACTTGAAAATTCACTGAAACTTATTATGCTACTTGCAAATAATAAAAAACCTGAAAAAGCTCAACCCAGTTTTCCGGTAAACAGATGGATAATAACTAAAATGGAAAAAACCATAAAAGAGGTTACAGAATATATGGAAAGCAATGAAATCATGAAGGCCAGAATAGTTCTTGACAAATTTTTCTGGAACCAGTACTGTGATAACTACCTTGAAATAATCAAAAATGAGGCTTCCAAGGAAGACCGCAGAAATGAAACACTTTTCACGGCGTTTTCTGTAATGGAGAATATACTAAAAATGTACTCACCAATAATGCCATTTATAACCGAGGAGCTATACCATGAAATAAATCCTTCATCAGGAAGCATAGGTCTTGAACCATATCCGGAATTTGATATGAAAATGATGTATGAAGAGGAGGATGAAATAGACTATATAATAGGCATAATAGACATAATCAGGAACCTGAAAAGCAAGATGAAACTGTCAATGGCTGCACCGCTTGAAAACATAAAAATACACGGAAACTCAAAACTGATAAATAAATATGATTACATACTCACAGGCATGATGCATATAAAGGGCATAGAAATAATAAATTCAGATGAAGATTATATTGAAAATCAATAGATATCAAGGTATCTATCAATTTCCCAGTCTGTCACATGTGACCTGAATTCGTCCCATTCCTTTTCCTTAAGGCGCAGAAGGTTGTTATATACATATTCCCCGAATATTTTCTTCATCAATTCACTCTGGCCGAATGTTTCAATTGCCTGACCAAGGGATGCTGGCATGGATTTTATCCCATATTTTTTTCTTTCTTCAGGGTTCATGTCGAATATATTTCTCTCCATTGATTCTGGAGGGTCTATTTTATTTTCAATTCCATCAAGGCCCATTCCCAGTATAACAGCGAACTGAAGATACTGGTTTCCAGCGGAATCTGGAAATCTGAGCTCCATCCTTTTGCCCTTTGGAGGTGCTGATGGAATTCTCACAAGGGCACTCCTGTTTCTGTTCGCCCATGCAATATAAACTGGTGCCTCATAACCGGGAATCAGTCTCTTGTATGAATTGACTGTGGAAGCAAGAACGAGAGATGCGTCCCGTACATTCCTCAAAATTCCACCAAGATAATGCATCGCATAGTCACTCAAGCCATATTTATTTGATTCACGATAGAAGAGATTCTCATCTCCGGAAAATATGCTCTGGTGTACATGCATTCCGTTGCCGTTTACACCCTTTATGGGTTTTGGCATGAATGTGGCATAGTATCCATATTCATTGGCTGTTTCCTTGACAACGCTTTTGATCATTATAATCCTGTCTGCCATGGTGATGGCGTCAGAATATTTCACATCGATTTCGTGCTGTCCATAGGCAACTTCATGATGTGATGCCTCTGGATAGTAATTGAGACCTTCCAGTTTCTTTATAATTTCCTGCTTGACTGTAAAGGACCTGTCAAGTGGCTCCTTGTCAAAGTATCCGCCGTAGTCACTTGGCTCTATTGTAGGTTCACCGTCTTCATCCTGCTTAAAAATGAAATACTCCAGTTCTGGGCCTATGTAGTATGTTTTATTTTCCTTTGTAAGCCTTTCCACCTGTTTTTCCAGAATATATCTCGGGTCTCCCTCAAATCTTGTCCCGTCAGGATTAAATATTTTACACATAAATCTGACAGTTTTACCGGCATAGTTCTCATTTGTAAGTATGGTATAAGAAGATAGCTCAGGAACCGCTTTCATGTCTGAGTTTTCTATTTCCTTATACCCCACTATGGAACTGCCATCAAACATAACCCCATTATATATAACATCCTCAAACCTATTCTTCGGGATTGTCAATGATTTTACAGAGCCAATAATATCTGTAAACTGTAATTGCAAAAACTCAACTTCATCTTTCTTTAACTTTTCAATATAGGATTCCTCATCCTGCATATACCCTCATACAAACAAGTAATAAATACTTTTATAGAGATAATCCGGATAAATGATTTATTTTTGCTTAAATATAAAATTTTCCTTATGAGTGTTTCAATTTCTTAATAAATATCGCTCATATAATATAATCGGAAAACGTTTAATACACTAATATAATAATCTAAAACAGTGAATATTTTAAATAAAAACAGTGTAATTGATTTGATCTATTCAATAAAAAATTCTTCTCTATTATTATTGCTATTGATATTTCCCTACCATTTATATGATAAATCCATGAAAATCTACATATTCCCAATAATTATTATTTCCTTTGGGATTTTTTATTATATATCATATGTTATGTCGAGGAATATCATAGAAATATTGAAGAAAAACTCTGTACTTTTAGGTGGCATCATATTTTCTCTTATCCTTCCACTTATATTTTATGTAGACAATTATTTTATCCTGTTTGTGCTGGCCGCAGTTCTTGCTTTCAGTGCATCCCTTATAGATTACTGGAGCAATATGTACAGGAAAAGGCATAATATGGCTTATGTTTATACTGGTATAGTCCTGGGAGGGATTTTTGCAGGAATACACTTTGTGGATCTAAAAATAATATATATTGTTATAATTTTGTCATCACTGCTGGTTATTTTCTCAGTAATTTTTAACCTTTTCACTTATCAGAATGTGAATTATAAAAAAACATTACTGACAAAAAAAATAAAAAGGTACATAATATCCATAGGTGATATAAGAAGAATAAGAAATGGATGGGCGCTATTTTCAGCCATTATAATAAACTCGCTTTTATATATGTCTGTTGCTACTATTTTAATAGCTTTTCCTCTACTGGTAATAGAGATACATGCGATTTCCATAATATATGAATTTATATGCATTTCTTCCATATCGTTTTTTACCATTTTCCTGGGCAGCCTGTTAAAATCAAGATTATTTCAGGGAATTTCTTTTATAGCTATATTCCCCTTACTTATTTTAATAGGGTTCATTATCTCAATAAAAAATGTGTCTGCAAATTTGTCTCTCAGTCTACTATTCATACCATTGGTTACATTCATGGTACCTGGATATAGAAAGTATATATCCAGAAAATTCCCAGGGAGTGAAATTTATTACGTAAATAAATTTGCAAATTTTTTCACTGGAATTTTTATTATGTCAGTACCGTTTATTATGCTATTCCTGATTGGATTTCCTGTGTATGCTGTCATAATTGAGCTGGCGGCTTCAATGATTGCACTTATCCTGTGCCTTAAATTCATAAACTATCCAGAAATAGTATTTCCCAGAAAACATAAAAATTAATAAAAGAAGTTATAATTAATCTCTATGAATCCGAGGGATGTAAGAAGAATGATGAACCAGATGGGAATTAAATCCACTGAAATGCCTGATGTTAAAGAGGTTATATTGAAAGGGAAGGATAAGGACTACATAATAGAAAACGCATCCGTAACCATGATAGAGGCACAGGGCCAGAAGACATTCCAGGTACTGGGTACTATGAAAGAAAAAGCTAAATCCGTGGCCGTGCAGGAATTTGATGAGGAGGATATAAAACTTGTAATGGGGCAATGCAACGTTTCAAGGGAAAAGGCTATTGAAGCGCTCAAAAAAGCTGATGGTGAACCAGCACAGGCGATTATAGATCTTGGAAATTAGGGGGCCAACTACCCGATGGAGGGTTAGTTCCATGAGGAACAGTGCAAGAGTTGATTAGGGAGCTTTAAAAACATGAAAGAAAAGAAGATGGACATAAGCACGAAGAATGCCAAACTGGGAAAATACGGCAAAGAATTGAGATTCACTACACAATTCCTCCCCAAGCTTTCGCATGTGATCTCCCTGGGAGGACTCAGATGAATTATTTAGAAACTCTTTTAATGGAACAGACCCCAACGGAGGAGGAACAGAAAAAATTAAAATTTATAGCTTCGGATGTTATTAAAAAAATTAATTTTATATGCAAAAAGGAAAATATAGAGGCAACACCAGTGGAAGTGGGATCGGTTTCAAAAAATACAAATCTTAAATCGAGTGATATAGATATATTTATTACATTTGCAAAATCATATTCTGTTGAATATGTAGAGAAAAAAGGTCTTGAAATAGGCCATAATGTTGTGAAGAATGCTACTGAAAAATATGCTGAGCATCCATACGTTTCTGGTTATGTGGATGGCATAAAGGTTGACATAGTTCCAGCTTTTAGAATAAATAAGGGAGAGAAAATAGTATCTAGCGTGGATCGAACACCGCTGCATACACTTTACGTCAACAGTATGATAGAAGAAAAGATGATACGGGATATTCGGCTTTTAAAAGTATTTTTAAAAAGCATTAATGTTTATGGATCTGAAGTGTCAAAATCTGGATTTTCCGGTTATATATGCGAACTTATAATAATAACATTCGGCACCTTCAAAAATTTTATTGAATATGCATCTAGGTTAAATGGAAAGATGATAATTCCAAAGGATTGCAAAAAAGAATTCAATGAACCAGTAATTATTATAGATCCAATTGACCCCACAAGAAATGCTGGAGCAGCAGTAAGTGAGGAAAATCTTTCAAAACTTAAATTGGCTGCTAAATTATATGTGGCTAATCGTGAAGATATTATTTTTCATGCCCGTCCAGTTGTTAAGACCGATAGGAAAACGCTGATGAAGGTATTTGTGATAAAAAAACCTGACATAATTGATGATATAGTATATCCTCAGGCTGTACGGCTCAAAAATAAGATATGGAACATATTCCACAGATCCGGTTTTATGCCTGTATCATGCGAACTGTATGTGGGGGATGAAATAGAGATTTTGATAGAATATGAATTAGAAAAATTACCCAATGTGCAGAGACATATGGGGCCGCCAACCGAATCAAACGAGTCTTTAAAATTTATCGATGTTTGGAAGGAAAGAAGTGAACTGATGCGCGGCCCGTATATTGTTGGAGATAGAATCTATGTTGATATGAGGACGCAATATACAGACATAGATGAGATAATAAGAATGGAGCTTAAAAAAATGGATATAGGTAAAAATTTGAATCAGTTTAAGGATGAAATAAAAATATTGTCAGGAAGTCAGATTAATAGCTTAAATGTGATGGAAAAGTTTTATTCTAAATATCTTTTCTGAGCGTTATATACTTAAGATCCATAATTTAACACATATGTACCATCTCTCTGAACATATAAATAATCGTTTCAACAATTATTATGTCTACTGATATTATAATGGCACAAATTCAAAAGAATATATATTACCATTGTATGTTAATAACATAATGAAATCATCATCGTTTATAATAATTAGCAACAACAATACGTTATTCCATATAGTCCCGATAAAATCAAATATATTAAAAAGCACTGAAACATTTAATATAAGCAACATCTCAACTAATAAATCAGTATCGCCGAATATAATAACACCAGATGCGGCACATCTTCTCTGTTTTAGCTTCTATGTAAAGTTCACTTCTGGCAAAATTAAATGGGGAGCAATATCATTTAATAATGAAAACACAGGAAGACTTGAATGTTACATAGCTCTTGGCGGAAGTATAAGTACTTTGGTAGGTGCAGTAGGTGCTAAATTAGCTGGAGTACTTGCAGCAGCAACATTAGATGCATTGAAAACTATTGCTGTGGTATTCGCTGCGATGGCTGTAACGGTTGCTATCATAGCATCTGTAAATGCATATGGTGGCTACGCTGGTATATATTTAGGTTTTGAAGATGGATGGTTTAACGTTCCATATCCTATATTTTCCTATAATCCCTTACCAAGCAGTTTTACGGATATGGTAAACTGTCAACCGATAAATCTATAGGTGTAAAAAATGAATGAAAATAAATTAGAAATTCAAAATAAAGCACATAAAAAGCGAATTCCCAATAATTTTATATTATCATTGATATTAATCACTACTATTTTTGAAGGATATGTGGCATATAGGGCATATTTAGGTCATGTTAATAATGCATACCTCGCAAATATTTCTTTAATAGTGGTTTTTATCGAATTATTATATGTTATTATGGTACTGCGTTATCATATAAAAAGAAAGGTTTAACAAAATGTGATAATAATTACAATCATCCTATGAGCAATAAAACTCCAACGTTGAGGGAGGTCATGAATTGTACAATAATTACATAGTTTCGTGAAACCTGAAATCAGAAGGTAATCCATCGGATAAGTCCTGAAAAATGGCA
>DAUP01000061.1:25185-26837 GCA_002505185.1 Ferroplasmaceae archaeon UBA567
GCTGTAACCGACAGTGACCTTAGGACTTAGTAATAGGTTCTCGGAAAACGTCCGTATCGTGAGGAATGAGGGCGAATACAAAGCAAGGGTGAGAGCCTCCAATCTTTTGTGGTCGAGAGTATGCCAGTGTGTATCAATCCATGAGGGATTACTATAAAATATTACGGAATATTTAAATATATATATCATATAATAGAATTATGGAAAATGATGATTCCGAACAAAACGAGCCATTAAGCAGGTTTACAACGCTCCCGGAGAGGATATCCGTAAGGTTGCACAAGCAACTTATGCCCGGAGAAACTATTGAGTTTACGCTGAGATCTGTGGTTGGATCCCATACCGAGGGGGGATTTGGAGGAGTTAAACCGGGATTTTCATTTGGTTCAGCAAGAAGTGGGCATGTCCAAAATGATCAGATGGGACACCCATGGCTGATAATTACAAATCAACGCTTGATACTGGTTTCAAAAGGTCTGATTAGTTTTGAAACAAGAACCTTTCGGTTTGATCAGATAAATTCTGTGGAGTTGCAACAGGGTGTACTATCGGATAAACTACTGATTCAGGGAATGGGTGTAAGGGAGGTTTGGGAGTTCAGACGTAAATTGAGAGAACTGTCAGAAAAAGGTGCAAAATACATTCAGGATAAGATAAATAAATCTATGGGTGACAAGAATTCACAACCGTCCGGTGGGGATCCTATGAACGAACTTAAGGTAAGACTCGCAAAAGGTGAGATAACAATGGATGAGTTTAATAAGTTAAAAGACGCACTAAAATAATAAATTTACGAGTAAATTAACAGGAAAGCTCCGATCTTTGGAGGGGGGATGAATTGAGACTGTTTTGTCGGGAATGACCCAGTATGCATACTGAGGAAAACTTTCTGTTACTCACCGAGATACATTATGAACTAGACTTTTGCATTAATTATATTCACACTTAACAATTTAATATTGAAATTCGAAACGGTTAAGAATTTGCCGTGCGTTTGTGTGACATATGGAAATCCCAGTAGTGAAGAACCGAGAAATTCTTGATGGACTTTTGATCAATTACAGATCAGCATTTCCTGAAATCAGACAGTTCAGGCACTTCTCTGAACTAATCTCTGTCTTGAATAATTCAGAGAAAAGAAGCGTAGCCCATCTCAACTCCATCATATCAGATCATGCGAATCAGTCGAACATGAACAGGTTTCTTTCCTCCAAAATAGATGAGGATCTCATATTCCACTGAAACGTCAATCCTATCAACACCATGGGGGAGGAAAGAATAAAGAAGATGCGGGGTGGATATCTGATCGCTTCACTGGAAGTTAAAAAAAACCCCTCTAACCTGTTATAAATTGATAAAAATATGCAAACCGATGCTATATTGTAACATTTTAAACTGGTGCAAGCCATGTAAAGGAAGGGAGATGCTGATGAATAATTCACTACCCTGTTCAGTATACACAAAAGAACTGGTGGAATATGCAAACAGAATAAGAGATGCCCAGAAATTGTTGTCGGAAAGTAAATTGATCAAAATTTTTACAACTAAATGAGCAAGAAAGCCACTGAACCTACGATGTGGATGAATTAGGAAATGATTATATCGATTCATGCAAGGAAGAATCAGAAGTTAATCCATTGGATAAGTCCTGA
>DAUP01000061.1:26870-27143 GCA_002505185.1 Ferroplasmaceae archaeon UBA567
GCTGTAACCGACAGTGACCTTAAGACTTAGCAATAAGTTCTTGTAAAACCGTCAGGGCCGTGAGGAATGAGGGCGAATACAAAGCAAGGGTGAGAGCCTCCTTTCGTTGATGAGAGTATGTCAGATCGTAACGTCTTAACTGTAAATCGATACACATATTTTTTCTATATGGCAATATTCCGTGTAGATCATCTTGATCTATTCCCATAATGGTGTTATGGTTAAAATCATTATACAAGATAATGCAAATGGTTTTCCAATAAATTATTTATC
>DAUP01000109.1 GCA_002505185.1 Ferroplasmaceae archaeon UBA567
CCGTGGTGTAGTGGCCAAGCATTACTGGCTCTGGACCAGCAGACGGCAGTTCGAATCTGCCCGGAGCTATTGTAGTTTAAGTTTATTGAATAATTTAATTAAATATATTTGAATTCACCCCTATGGAAGATGATGTATCGGGCGAATATTGTGAATTGTTGGACAAAAACCTGCCACTTGACCATGAATTTTTTCTTTATGACTCACAGATAAAGATAGTACAATCATTTCTGGGCTTAGCCATATCGGAGGCAAGAAATGTTGAAAAAATACGGCAAATGCTCGATATACTGGATACTTTGAATCAAAATCTGTACGACAGTGAAACTGTCCTTCCTGATCAGGAAAGAAAGGCTCTCAGAAGGGAAACAAAGGAATGGGTTGATATTGATCAGAAGATGGATGGTGGTGATAAATATACTGCATATCTCATCCTTGCAGCCGCAAATCTCCGCATAGCCCTTGCCTATCTAGGGTCATTGAGAAAATCCCCTGAATTTTCAGAACATATAACAGATTATGCACTTGAATACATGCAAAAATTAATAAATATGATAAATAACGAAGCCATCGGCAACGTCCTTTTATAATTTGGCCAGATCTACAGAATCAATATATTCATTGTATGTTATGGGCTCTTTCACATATCTGAACAGTGATGTGTTTTCCTTGTAATAATCCAGCTGGAGCATATAAAATTGTTCCCTTGTGAGCAAACCCCTCTTTTGCAATGATCCTATAAATGGTTTGAAGACAAATGATGACACTTCTCTTACAGGAGGCATGCCCAGTTTGGCACGTATAGTATTGAACATATCTGCAAATGTCACCTTCTCCTTTGTACATATATCTATTGTCCCAGACCTTTCCAGGGAATTTTTGATAACTGTGATAACATCATTGATATGTACTGGTGCCATATTGCCACTCCTGGGCAGATAGGGAACCTTTCCCTTTGCCACCTGAAGCAGCATCTTTGTAAACTTGTCCCCAGGCCCGAACATTGTGGATGGCCTTATTACCAGTGAATTTTTCAGGAGATTTGCATTGTCCTCCCCGAGCCTTTTGTACCTGAAATAATCGGTGCTTCCCTTATCCGCATTTATGGCTGAAAAATATATAAGCTTCTTGTTGCCCCTAACTTCCTGCATGGCCTGAACAACATTTTTTACCCCCTTAAGTGATAAATCCTCATGAGTTTCCTCGGTCTCAGTCAGCACATCTATGGCGTGGACAATAATATCATAGTCGCCAATGGCATTTTTTACATCTTCATATTGCCTTACATCCCCCTTTATATACTTTATCCCGAGCTTGTCAAGATCCTCTGAGTTATTTCTTGAAAAATAAGCCTTTTCTTCAGCATCTATCTGTTTCAGGATATTGCTTCCAACAAATCCGGATCCCCCTAGAACTATTAATTTCATGGTAGTGTATATGCTATGCATATAAAAATCTTATATTCATTTGTCGCAGATATGATAATATATCGTTATATTTTTATCCACAGAACTCATATGATTTTTATGGACGATTTTTCCAATAGAGACAGGGATGTTTTCCTCATAAAAACAGATATGATTGACAGGGGAGCTCTCATGTCCAGATACAGCAGAACTGCAAATCTGGATATAAGGGAGGTTTATGAAAAGGAATTTAAAAATAACCCTCTGAGGGCAAGCAATTTTTATAAAAGAATATTTCTTGATTACGGCGATGAATCCGTTGCTGAGCTTACTACAGCACAACTTGGAATACAGAATGTGTCAAATATAATATCAAAGGTAATAGAAGAGCCAAGAATAGGACTGTCCTATCTGGAAAAATCATCAAGGTATGTAAAATACAATAAAAAAATTGATGGGAACTATCTGTTCCTGCATGGAAAATATGCGGGCGTTGAAGGCATGGAAGATGATTATGACCGTTACTGTAATGACCTTTTTGATTTTTACTCCATGGCATATCCAGAAATGATGAGATATATGGGCGACACAAATCCCATGGAAGATTTTACATTTGAGATTGGTGGAAAAAATTACAGATACAGCGATTTGAAATCTGTTGATGATACAGTACTTGAAAAATCATATAAATCATCATTGAGGTCAGCGGTCCTTGACGAAATCAGGGCATTGCTTCCCGCATCCACATTGACCAATATGGGTATTTCTGGAAACGGGCGGGCATTTATATCACTTATAGAGCGGCTTAGGGGATACGGTACCCCTGAGGCATCAAAATTCGGGGAACTGATATATAAGGAACTGGAGCCAGAGCTCCCGGAACTTATAGACGATGCAGTGTCAGGACATGGGAAGAGCCAGATTGAATACAATATTGCCAGGGATTCCTTTGGAGAAGGACTTTATACAGATGCCGGAATAGCTGGAGACCTGAGGCTTATCAATTATATGGATGAGGGCAGGGCAATAGACATGGCCACCAGAATGTTGATCTATGGCAGTGCCGGGCCATATAAAGACATTAACATACCGGTTGAAAAGGAATATGGCATCCTGAAACAGCTTGCTGCCCTGAGAGGTAACCGCAGGCATAAGCTGGGCAGGGCATTTGAGGGGATAAATTACTCCTTTGAGGTGAATATGAACTACGGTGCATTCAGGGAATTCCAGCGCCACCGGTTTTTTTCCATAATAAGGAAACCACTGTCCACTAAATACGGCTATGACATTCCAGAAAATCTGGGAAAAATTCCTGAACTCAAGTCAGAATATGTTGAATTAATGGAGAGAGCAGGTACTCTGTATGGAAACTTAATGAAAAAATACGGTGAAAAAATTGCACAGTATGTTGTTCCTTATGCGTATAAATATCCCGTAGTTTTCAGTTCAAATCTCAATGAACTTGCATATTTTATTGAATTGAGGTCCAATCAGCAGGTTCATCCGGATCTCAGAAAGGTTGCACTTGACATTTACAGTGAAATTAGCAGGGTACATCCAAACCTTGTACCTCTTATAAAATTCGTTGATACAGGCGATTACAGGTTAGGCCGTCTCCCATCTGAGGTCAGGAAGGAAAGTAAGAGGAAGAGTTTATCCGATGAAAATGATTAAAATTATTTTCATGTTTTAATTTTAATATTTTAATTTTAGAAACATTTATATTGAAGAACATATTTATGAATCGATTGTTATGATGTCAGGTCAAACCCCAATATTAATATTAAAAGAAGGTACAGAAAGGCAACAGGGCAAAAATGCCCAGAAGAACAACATTGAAGCTGCAAAGGCAATTGCAGATGCAGTAAGGACAACCCTTGGTCCCAAGGGAATGGATAAGATGATGGTCGATTCAATAGGAGATATAATTATTTCAAATGACGGTGCAACCATACTCAAGGAGATGGATGTTGACCATCCAACTGCAAAAATGATAGTTGAGGCTTCAAAATCCCAGGACACAGCTGTGGGAGACGGAACTACAACAGTTGTTGTATTTGCAGGTGAACTTCTGAAGCAGGCTGAAGCCTTGCTGGATCAGGGAGTGCATTCCACAATTATAGCCGATGGATACCACCTCGCGGCAGAGGAATCAAGGAAACAGCTTATGGCTATGTCTGTAACCGCAAAGGACGATGCAATGCTCAAAAAAATCGCCATAACAGCACTTTCTGGGAAAAACACAGGAGTTGCACCTGAGTTTCTTGCGGATCTGGTTGTAAAGGCAATAAATTCAGTAAGTGAAACTGATGGAAACAAAATAGTTGTTGATACAGCCAACATAAAAGTTGACAAAAAGAGTGGAGGAAGCGCTGCAGATACAAAGTTCATAAGCGGGCTAATAATAGATAAGGAAAAAGTCCATTCAAAGATGCCATCTGTGGTTAAAAATGCCAAAATCGCGCTTATAAATTCAGCACTTGAAATAAAGAAAACAGAAATAGATGCAAAGGTCCAGATAACAGATCCTTCGAAAATCCAGGAATTCCTTGACCAGGAAAGCGACACACTGAAGGAAATGGCAGATAAGATAAAAAAATCAGGAGCCAATGTTGTACTTTGCCAGAAGGGAATAGATGACACAGTCCAGTACTATCTTGCAAAATATGGAATATATGGTGTCAGAAGGGTAAAACAGAGCGATATGGAAAAACTTGCAAAGGCAACAGGCGCCAGGATGGTTACCGACCTTGAGGATATAAGCGAAGAAACTATGGGAAAAGCCGAAACAGTTGAAGAGAGAAAAATAGGCGATGACAGAATGACATTCGTCACCGGCTGCAAAAATCCCAAAGCAGTGGATATACTCATCAGAGGCGGAACCGAGCATGTTGTTGATGAAATAGAAAGAGCCCTTAATGATGCAATTAGAGTAGTGGCTATAACAATGGAAGACGGAAGATACCTTCCAGGAGGAGGCGCAACAGAGGCTGAACTGGCAATGAAGCTCAGATCATACTCAAACAGCGTGGGTGGAAGGGAACAGCTTTCCATAGAAGCCTTTGCAAAGGCACTGGAAATAATACCAAGAACCCTTGCAGAGAATGCTGGAATGGATCCAATAAACACACTCATATCACTGAAATCAGAGCACGAGAAGGGAAACAAAAACTTCGGTGTAGACATGGATGCCAACAAAATAAGCGACATGCTAAAGGCTGGCGTATTTGACACATTCCGTGTAAAGACCCACGCAATAGAGAGTGCTGTGGAAGTTGCCACCATGATACTGAGGATAGATGATGTAATAGCCAGCAAGAAATCATCAGCCCCACAGGGTGGAGCTGGTGGAATGGGCGGCATGCCAGGCGGCATGGGCGGCTATTAATTTTTTATTTCTTTTAAAAGTATATATATTCTTTTGCAATGTTTTATCGGTGATTTATAATGATGCAATTTAACGTTAGTTCAACCGAAAGAAATTATGAAACAGATTATGATGTTATTATTATTGGTGCAGGTGCAGCAGGCTATTCTGCAGGTGTTTATATCAAGAGATCCGGAATGAGTGTTGCAATACTGGAAAGGGAATCTGTTCCTGGAGGTAACACTGCAGTGTCTCCTCTTGTGGAAAACTATCTCGGGTTCAATGCCATAGAAGGAGCAGACCTTGCAGAGGTATTTAGAAAGCATTATGCCCAGTATGGTAAAATTATTACTGAAATCGATGTACGTGATATAAAAAAGGATGGAGAAAAGTTTAAAATTATCACAAACAGATCAGAATTTACTGCCAGGGCCCTAATTGTAACAACGGGCACAACCCACAGAAAGATGAACGTCAAAGGAGAAGATGAATACTACGGAAAGGGTATATCCTACTGTTCAACATGTGACGGATACCTTTTCAAGGGCAAGGATGTTGCAGTAATAGGTGGGGGCAATTCGGGTGCCATATCGGCGCTGTACCTTAATGGAATTGCAAAAACCGTTTCTGTTATTGCCCACTCAAAGATTAAAAAATGTGAGGATGCATATATAAAAGCCATAGATGAAAAGAAAATCCCCTTTATATTAAATGCTGAAACAGAGGAATTTATAGGAGACGGAAAGAAACTCACCGGCATGAAATATAAGGACATTGTCACAGGCGAGGAAAAAACAGTGAATCTTGACGGGATTTTTGTATATATCGGGGTAATCCCGCAAACAGCCTTCCTTAAAAACATAGGTGTGGTACTTGACAGGCATGGATTCATAGTTGCAGATGAAAAGGGCAGGACAAACGTGCCCGGCATATACGCTGCAGGTGATGTGCTTTCAGGCAGTGAAGAGCAAATTGCAACTGCTGTTGGAGAAGGAAGCAAGGCTGCCATAACACTTTATACTGATATTATAAACAAAAAGTTTTAAATTTATTTTCTTTCTTTCCCTCTATGAAAAGGGATATACTTTCAGTTGCAGACATGGAAAATGATTTTGGCCAGATAATAGACACAGCCATAAAATTAAAGAAAGACAGGACAGTAAAATTCTCGGAGAAGAAATTACTGGGAATGATTTTTGAGAAACCAAGCACCAGGACCCGCATATCACTTGAAGCGGCAATGGAACAGCTTAACGGGCATACAATATATCTGAGTCCCGGTGAAATGCATCTTGGAGACGGTGAAACCATTGGAGATACTGCACGTGTTATGTCCAAATTTCTTGATATTATTTCATACAGGGCACACGATTACAGGAATGTGCGAGAACTGGCTAAGTATGCCACTGTTCCTGTATTAAACGCACTGGACAACATGGAGCACCCACTTCAGATAGTTGCGGATTTTATGACAATAATGGAAAAAAAGCACAGATTCGAAAACCTTAAAATGGCATATATGGGGGATGGAAACAATGTGTCAAATTCCCTACTTTTAGGTGCTGCCATAACCGGAATGGACATATCAGTTGCATGTCCGGAGCATCATGAGCCTGATAAGGATATACTTTACAGGGCAAGGGACATTGCACTTAAAACTGGGAGCAGGATTGAAATAGTAAAAGATCCCAGAACAGCTGTGGATTCAGCTGATATAATATATACCGATGTGTGGGTCTCCATGGGTGAAGAAAAGGTAAGGGCACAGAAAGAAAAACTCTTTGTGGGATATCAGGTAAATGATGAACTGGCTGATTTTGCGGATAAAAATTACATATTTATGCACTGCCTTCCAGCCAGGAGAGGGCTTGAAGTAACGGATGAAATAATAGATGGAATACACAGTGTGGTACTGGATGAAGCTGAAAACCGCCTTTACAGTGAGAAAGGAGTTATATACACCATTCTCTCCTGAATCTTTTATTTAAGTCAACGCATGGTTCATTTCCTTCCTGGATTTGAAAAACAGTATAAATATATGTGTTATCATAACAATAGACGATATCACTGCTATTATATAAACTGACATGGATAATATTATCAACAGATTAGGAAATGAATTAATGCTGAAGATTTTAAAGTAATAAATAATATAAGAACTCACCATAATAGTTCCATAAATCAGCGTAAGATATAGCAGCCATATATAATTTTCAATTATCATATCATAATCCTGTTTGATACTGTCAAGCTCATGCAACGGTTTATAAATGCCCTCTATTTCATTTTCTGCTTCTGGAATAATATCTTTAAACACATCAAGAATGTTATTTCCAGGATTCACCCTTAAGTTGCTCATAACATTCTCAAGATTGATCAATAAATTATTTTTATAGATAAAATCTAATAACAGCTTTAAAAATAGAAGGTCTGTAATATTTTTATCCTCCTCGATGGAATGAAAAATTTTTCCTATTTTCCTTTTTAAATATAACAACATAAAAACCAAGGCTATCAGGTATACTCCCATCATATACGAAAACTCGGACAATAATATCATAATAACATAGCTTAATTTAAGTTATTAAACCAATATGTATATCTGTTATAAAACAAACTCAACTAATATGTATTTTTTTCAAATTATTCAGGTATTTCATTCCATCTGGAGTTATTCTATATTTCATTCCGTTTTTCTCTTCATTCTCTTCCAGCATTTCTCTCTTAATCATCGTTGCTATAAGATCAGTGGCATACTTATAATTTAGATTGCACATATATACAATCTTTGTAATCGGCATTGAATCATTGGAAGCTATGCCATCAAGTATTTCCATTTCTATTTCAATTTTCGATCTTTTTGAGCAACTTGTAAATTCCGTTTTTGTTGCATTCTTATTATTCGATTTTATAGAAATATTGCAAATGTCTGAATTGAAATTCAATGATTTCAAAAGTTTGATTTTATTCTTGGCAGCTAATTTTTTCACATTACTGTCTATCATGCCAGAATATATGCCCACTATTGAGCTTATTTTAATGTCTTTCGGAATCTCTATAGTTTTGAGGGTGTTAATCTTATCAATAATATTCCCAGTGAGCAAAATAGCCAAAATTCTGTTGTTGTCATAATCCTTTATAATCAGCTCATAGCCAGAGTTAATATTCATCTTATCGCTATACAAATTTTCAATATTTATAGAATGTTCATCATTATTTACGCTCATAGATAATAAATTTATCATTATTAATTAATTTTTGGTGTCAAAGTCTATAATATTTCATTTATATACTATTAAATTTATATTCATGTAAACATGCTTTTTTCAGGATTTTTAATCGATGCCTCTAGCAATTCATCGCTTAGATATAATAATTATGACAATGGTATGACAATTATATTATAGCTAAGAATTGTAGTTATATCAGGGAGATTTATTGCCGTATAATTTTTGCAATTGCTCAAGATATTTCAGGCCTTCTCCAGTCATCCTGTATTTCACTCCATTTTTATATTCTATATTTTCAACAATTCCTTTCTTGATAAGGCTTTCCAAAAGGGTCACGGCATATCTATAATTTAAATTACATTTATATATTATTTTCGTAATATTTATATTATCATTAATTTTCAATAGTTCGAGAATTTCCTTTACAATAAATATTTTTTCACGTCTCTGGATTTTTTCATATCCCTTTTCCATTTCCTTACCATAATCGTCAAAAAATTGGGCTCCGGGCACTTCTATTATTTTTTCCATATTGCCCTGGTTCATTATTATTTTTTTGTATAATTTCATTCCGTATTTTAAAACTGTTTCCTTTATTTCAGGTCCTATCACTCCACTGTATATGGCAATTTTTCTTTTGAATTCGTTCTTAGGCACCATGTCTATAAATTCTTTTACCTTTCTCATTTTATTTTCACTATTACCTTTCAGCAATATTACCGGTATTCTCTCGTCAGTTTTCCTGGAGTGGATAATGAGATCAAATTTATATTCCTGTGAAACTCCATCAAGTGGTTCGTTGTAGCTATCTTCCCATTCATTGCTGTCAAAAACTATTTCAAAATTGTTCACCATATCATTCACCCCTAAGACTATACTTTATAGTACCATACATTTCTACCACCCTGTCCCATCTGGCTTCCATGATTTTTTACTCTTGCTCGGGTATAGTATAAGACCGGCCACACCCATGAAAATTATGGCTAAAATCACTTTGGAATAAATCAGGGCATATCCAAGATATGGTATAGAAAACAGAACATGTCCCCTGACATCATAGGTTGGTACCGGTTTAGGATCCTCTGATGGATTTGCAACTCCTTTTGTTCTGAAATATTCATGGCCACCAATATAACATATGCGTATTACCTGGTGTGCAAATAATGTTCCGTTCTCCCAGGGTGCATTGAATACTATTATTTCCCCCACTTTCACCTGCGATGGTTTAATAGAACCTACAAGGAGCACCGATCCGGGTTTTATTACAGGATACATGCTTCCAGTAGGGTCTCCTATTACAAAGTAGCTGTGATCAACAATACCCGGTGTTATCATTAACGAAACGATGGTTATTACGATTATTAGGGCAATCAGGAATTTTGACTTTCTAATTGCTTTTTTGAGGTCTATCTTGCTGCCCTTGAATATATTTTCAAACTGGTACGATGTTTTTATTACAAAATCTGAGATAAAAATAATCAGTGAGAGACTAACCATTTCCCATATAAGATAATAATACTTTGATACTGAAATGCTTATAGAAAGGGAATTAAATAATATAAACATAAAAAGGAATATAAATGCTGCAATAAAATTGTAATTAGTCTTGTAATAAATAAACATTACAGCTATGGCAAAGAAGAACATAAAAATAATATTAAACACAGCAAGGGAAAAAATGATTTTTGAGTCTATCAGTACGTTGTATGGATAATAGAATAACAGTAGTATGATACCAAAAATCAGCCCTCTACTAGCAAAGTTTCCTATTCTTGATTTTTTAAATCCCAAAAGTATAAGGCAAAAAGAAAAGGCACCTAAGGCAGAATAAATAATTATGGCAGGAAGTGTTGAAAGATAAAAATGGAATGAAACCTTATTGAATGCTATTCCAGGCTCAAGGAGAAAAATCTCAAAAAATATTCCAAGTATTGCTATTTTTACCACATCTTTGTCTAATTTAATTTTGATACCGAATATAAACGGCAACAGCAGAAGAAGTGATATTAATACAGTAATCCATGTATTCCTTATGTAATGCAGGGAAAGCTGATATACCACAATATATGCTAAAATAAATGATGCCATTCTATTCATTTTCTATCACCAAATCCTGAAAAAATATAATTTTTGAAATCATGGGAAACAAAGAACATACTTTCTCTTTTAATGTTGAATAATGGTTCATGGTAGGCATCGGATAGCTTGATGAGCTCTTCAAAGGAATCAACCCTTACTATCCCTCCCCTGGGCATTACATCTATATCAATTACCCTGTCCCCATATTCCTGGAGTATCATCTCCATTTTATTCTTTTTCCTTGGTAGCCCTATATATGAAACTATGAGGTAAACCAGCGCTGTGACAGCTAATAAGGTTACTATGTAGCCATAAATAATTGGTATGTCCACAAAGGGCCGTTGTCCGTAGGAATCTTTTAACTCTGTAGTTCCAGTAAGATTCGCAGGTTTTCCATAAGAGATCAGGTACTGCTCATTACCCTGTGATATGATCAAACTTGTGCTGGAGGATGCACCATTGTTTGCATTTGTAACCGTTATATTGATACCTACTATTGAGGGTGCACTGTTATACCCAAGCTGATTATCTATGGTTGCAGATTGATTATACAGATAACTTAAATTGATAGGAATTACCATATGATTTATTGAATGGCTCCCGGTAAATGTAAAACTGGTAATGTTGGAAGCAAATGTTTTGTTCCAGGAGGGGCTGGAAGAATCCACATATATAGCATAGGATATAATTACTGGCTGCTCCCTTGAAGAAAGAAATGTCCCGTCAAGGTAAACCGTCATATTTTTAAGTATATGTTGATAAACTACACCGGGGTCATAGAGAGTTGAGGAACTGTACAAACTGTTATTTGTGAGGTTAGCCTGCACATTTACCTGTAAATTCGATGTAAAATCAGTTTCACTTATATATTTGGTATGCTCCCTGGGTTCTATTATTAACAATGATGAGAATACAAGAATAACTGCGATTATTATAATAAGTGCCAAATTCAGTTTTTTGTTCATAAATATTAGAAGTATAGATTGGTTTAACCTTTATTTATTAAAGATACCTAATTCTGATACATATGTTAGATGTGTACAATACTTACTTATTTTACATAAGAACAATATTTTTTAAACAATCCTCAGGCCAATTGTTATGAAAATCTGTATCTTACAGAACTTTCTTATTTTCTTATTTACAGTTAACAGATTAAATTCTGGTGACTAAAATGAACAAAAAGTTAGCCGTATTATTGGTAGTGCCCATACTCTTAGCAATGGGGGGAACGTTTGCGTTCTCTGCATTCTCCGGGAGTTCAAGCATTGCCATTAATAACACAGCAGGTCATTTGACCTGGACAAACAACATGGCCCTTACCGGAACAAACGCGAATAACACACCTTTAACAGTACAGGGTCCAAACGGGCACATATATGAGATAGGAGCTGCAGAGCCAGTTGGTCCATCCAGCGGGCCATTCCATCTAAACCTTGGGACACAGGCTTATACAACTGCTACTAGTGGAAGGGAGTACACGGTCAACGTGACAAATTTCGCTCCTGGTGAATATGTAGTGTTTATGGCAACCATAACAAACAATGGAACAGTTGGTTTTATGGTATCCTCAGCAGCACCAACAATTGCAACATCCAGTAATAGCACATACAATGCAGCAGGTGCAAACATAAATGCAGTACAGGTATCAGCAGGCAACTTTGCATCAGATCTGCAGAGCTCAACAGGATATATATACAACGTGACAGCAGTAAGTGGATTCAATACATCACTTAGCCCAGAAGGAGCTGCAATAATGATAATATCTGTTGGACTTGGAAACAGCAATGGTAATGATGTAAACTACTACCAGGGATCTGATTTCTCTCTGACCATAAACCTGAATGTTGTATCTGACCCGTAAATACTAGCATAAAAATATTTTTTTATTTTTTTATTAATTCTTAATTATACACTTATAACACTTACTTTATGATCACAATAGATTTTTGTACATATAAAAAATATATCTTCAGAACCAGGGCAATCTCTGAATCTTCATGTCTTATCAAGATTTTGTTAACGACACACTATGCCAGCTTATTTCATTTCTTTACATACATCAACCAGGACATTCCATCACCTGTATTAGGTTCTATTATGATTTCCGTTAACCATATTAATATCTACCATTGGAATTTATCATCTGCCTGATGCTTAAAATTCGTGGGTATAACCCCCTATCATATTGGTAGGGGTTTCGTGTATTATCTTTATTATTTCCAATTCTACGTCACCTGTCAGGCGAATCCAAGTTTTGAGATTCGAATCAAGCATGGATACGTGGATCGGTCTTATTTAGCACATCATTTCAACCTAAATCGTTTCACACTAAGTTGTAAAAGAGAATTCGCAATTAATAAAATGATGCATTATTTATATTGGGGTCATTAAAATAATTATAGTGTTTGACACAACTTCTTAAACTAATTCAAAAATGGATGATTGGTGTTAAAGCAAATTCAACTGTTTTTTTCAAACACCTTTCGGTTCTAGAGTATAGAATGTAATGTCTTTCACTATAACTATACAGAATTTATGCAATTTAAATTTACGCCCGCGCCGGGATTTGAACCCGAATCTAAGGCTCCGCAGGCCTTCAGGATATCCAAATTACCCCACACGGGCTTCTTAGTATGGCTTAAACATATTTTAACTTTATAATTTTGNNATATTTTTATGGACTTATAATTAAAAATGTGTTTCTTATATTTACTGGATGCTGATGAAATTCATTGAAAAATATCCAAAAATGATAACTCTCAGCAAATCATGGCAATAACATCAGTCCGGCTTAAATTCCGGTAATATGACGTCAATCAGTGAAGGTCCACCCTTCTTGGCAGTTTTTATTGCCTTCTGAAATGCTATTGCCAGTTCGTCAGTTGTTTTGACAGTATATGAATCCACATTGAACCCCTTTGCTATGGTAGCAAAATCCATTCTTGGGGCATCAATATCTATGAACTGGGTATCCTTAGAATTTTTTATATATTTTTGTGTTGTGTTTTCAAAATAGGGCCATTCTATTGCCCATGAACCATTATTTATGATAATATATATAACTCCAAGACCATAATGCTTCACGCTCCATAGGGCAGATGTTATATTCCCGAATATGGCATCCCCATCTCCTGTAAGGCATACAACAGGTTTGTAATTCCCTATTTGTTTTAAATAATTCTCTTCATTCCTTGCTATGAAGGCACCGTATGCCATTCCAACCGGTGAACCAAGGTGCCCGCTGGGGTTGCTGAAAAATGTACCCGGTTGTTCAAGTTTGATTTGCTGGTTAATACCATTATAATACCTGATACTGCCATTAACTAAAGCCATATCACTTTCCCATTGTGAGTTAAGAATAAATCCAATGGAATTATCGGTCAATTTGCCCGATTTCATATCCTTTTCAGCCATATTTTTTATATCGCTCATTAATTTATCATGGCTTTCCTTAATATCTTCCCTACGGTTGGCAATAGATTCCATGGTTTTGCCGTCAATATGAGTTTTTTTCATTATCAGTTCCAGTGTGGGCCCTAAATCACATTCTATATCTATGGAATTGAAAAGATTGGAAGATCCATAATCACCACCACTGTAAATGTCCCTGCGCCTCACAAATTCGGTAGAAAAATCAATAATATCAGTGTCAATTGGAAAAGCATTACCGGGCAATATGCCAAATTCAAACAAAAGGAGAAGATCGTCATTACCGGTTTCTGGAACGTACATTCTCGGAACAAATCCCAAATGCATCTCATTATGCAATGGGAAACTCATGAAATATCGCCGTTCTTTTACCCCAATGCCGAAATGTGAAGCAAAATCAACCATAGTTTTCACATATTCCATATTTCTACCACCATGAGATACAAATATTTCCGGGTGTTCAGAGGCAAGAATTTTGTCTCCTATTTTTCTTACTGTGTCCATATCGGGGAGCCTTTTGTTATAATAAAATTTCTTGGTTTTGAGTTCAAGCCCGTCATAGGTCTTCTGCATGAGGTCGTGCCTCAGTGTGAGAAATGAAATTCCTTTCGGTTCCAGCTGTGTAATAAAGAATGCCTTTGATAAATCCTCCTCCATCATTTCCTCAGACTGTGAATTATTTGACCACTTGACCCATGGCTCAATAACCTGCAAATGCTTTGATGAATAATGGCTTGTTGGATCATTCAGGAGATGTGTTCCAGGTATATCCCTCGAAGCAAGTACCAGTAATGGGGCCATATTTAAGTATGAAGAATACAAAGCCCCAATGGAGTTCTGTGTACCCACTATCCTGTCAACCAGCGCAATTCCTGTCTTATTCTTTGCCAGTGCATAACCTTCAGCCGAACTTACTGCAGTGAATTCATGCAAAGCCTGAATCCATTTTAGCCCCTTTTCAACTGAAATAGCATCTTGAATTTCTGCCATCCCAGCACCTGTAGTTCCAAATATAAAATTATTGCCATATAACTTCAAAGATTTTATCAGCACCTGTGCGAGAGTTTTAATCTCATAATCCTCAACCATTAAGAATACATCTCAAATACGGATTTAAAATTTTGTTAATGTTATCCTGTCTTTATGCTGTTTTATGACTATGTTATTGGTATCATGGAATTCCAAATTCATGGGAAATCATGCAAGTGTGCAAGGTTATTGTTTCCCTTAACCATCTTAACATCTATCTTTGGGAGTTCTCATCCTAATGAATTCTGAGATACTTAAATTTCCCGGGTGTAACTACACATCCTCTATCCAGTTCCTAAAGGATTCAGGGATTATTTTTTATCTAACTGCCCCCAGGGAGACCCCATGCGGAAGCGTGGGGGGAATTGGGGCCCCGAACTGTATTGACTTACAGTATC
>DAUP01000069.1 GCA_002505185.1 Ferroplasmaceae archaeon UBA567
CACTTCAGGTATGCGGATCTCATTTCTTCAATCATATCCGGCGGAAGCCTCTTATTGGTAGAATAACGGGCCTCAATATCACCGGTATGACCCATTAGAAACATTCTCCATGGATGGGAAATAATTCCCTTATTTTCAGCATTATCGAGAGCGGTGGCAAAATAAGCCCTCAAAACGTAAGGTCTCCACGAAAAACCGGATTCAGTGATAGCTTTTCTGATATCCCTTGTTGCGAGTAGCGTTCTTATGTATTCATGGCTAATACGTCCCTGTGAGTCTAATTTGAATAGAGGAGTGTCTGCTTTCAGGTTATCTCCTTCCCTTATCCTTACTTCAAGGTATTCTTTCAGGTATTTCGTTCCTTCTTCCCCCAGAAATGAAAAATAGGTATGCCTTGCNNAAGTCTGATAGTTTCAAACCATCTTTGCCTTCTGCATTTCCAAGGGTTTCGGGCCTCAAACCACTGAATGCTAACAATGAAATTGCCACTTTTGCCCTTCCTGAACCTTTCCTCAGCATTCTTGCAAGTTCGGACTTTTCCGGTATCCTCTCCCCTTCCACTCTCGGAGATCTGTTCTCATAGGCAATGTTGACATTAAGCTTGAAGTCCAGTCCATTGAATCCTAACCAAGAACGTAAAACCTTTTTGTATCGGGAAATATATGAACCTGCCTTTCCTTCACTTTCCATTTTCCTGACAAAATCCATAAAGTCATTTCTTAATTTTCCGGACTTCGCATCCTGAATAATAGTATCTGGAGTAGCCCCTGTAAGCTCACAATAATAGCCAAGCCCTCTGAGGTAAACAGTTGCCGTAAGATATGATTTAGCATTGAGGTTCCCAAACCACCGGCTTATTTCCTCATTCTCTAACAAATGCTTGTATTTCGCTACGAAAGTCATAAACGAATATACACTAGAAATATATAAGGTATTCGATTATGAACATCTATGGGTCTGTCCGGATTTGGACCGGAGTTTCCAACTCCCGAAGCTGGAAGGATACCATGCTACCCCACAAACCCTGAATTCTTAATCAATTAGCTATATAAATAGTTATTTTATCATTTCTTTTCTGATGTAAGCGGCAACAAGCTTAGCATCCTCATCTTCCAGTTTATCAAGATTAATTGCAACATTCTCCATGTCTTCCGGGCGGTTCTGCCCGAGTTTGTATTTTGCAGTTATTTTATTCACTTTAATATTAAATCCTACAATCTGCATAACCATTCTGGCATAATAATCCCTTTTGTCATTTCCCTGTTTAACCCATTTCCTGTCGTAAAACTCAGAGAGTTTAAGAAGAAATTCTCTGGTTTCATCATAATTCATAATTTCCAGTACACCGTCCATCCTTATTGTCATATAGTCCCATGTTGGCACTGAGTCCGGGTCTTTATACCATAATGGCGATATATAATGATGCGCGCCGGTAAACAGGGCAGTAACTTTCTTGTTCTTTGAGTGGTACCACTGCATATTTGCCCTTGCCATATGACCCCTTAATATTATATTATTTCCTGTGGAATCAAGCAATAATGGAATTTGAGTATTGTATATTTCCTTATTATATACGCTCAGAAGAATGCCAAAATTATTTTCATTGACAAAATCCACAATCTTTTTTATATCAGTTATCCTGAATTCGGCTGGCACGTACATTTATTTATATGGTTAAATCTTATAAAAATATTTCTTACTGGAACATCAGGCAAAAGTCATTCATCTCTGGATGCATGATCAGGATTATTAAAGACATTAAAAAATAATCATATACCACCTAGCGATTATGAATCATGGATAGTTTCCCATTTTACACCATGGATGATTTTGAATTCAGTGGCAAAAGAGTGTATCTCAGAATAGATATAAATTCCCCTATTAATCCCATAACAGGTGAAATTGTTGATGACACCAGATTCAAGCACTATCTGGATACCATTAATGAATTGAAAAATGCAATGGTTGTCATTGTTGCACATCAGGGAAGGCCGGGAGATAGTGATTTTGTCAGTCTAAAACAGCATGCGCGGCATATGGGAAGACTTCTGGGTAGGGAGGTCAAATTCGTGGATGCACTTATAGGAACAGGAGCTGAAAAAGCGATTAAGGATATGAAAAATGGGGATATCATCATGCTGGAGAATTCAAGATTCTACAGTGAAGAAGTGGTTGTGAAAGATGATATTATATCCCAGGAGAATACATATATTGTTAGAAACCTCTCAAAATTCTTTGATTATTATATTATAGATGCTTTTCCCGCAATACATAGGGGACAGACAACACTCACTGGCTTCAGGAATGTGGCGCCTAACATAGCAGGTAGGCTAATGGAAAGTGAAATCAAAAACATCAACAGATTCATGAATTCAAAAATACACCCTAAACTTGCTATAATGGGCGGTGCCAAAATCGGAGATGCCATCAAGGTATCAAAGCCATTTCTTGAAAAAGGCATTGTGGATGATATAATATTTGGTGGTGTTGCTGGAAACATATTCCTCTGGGCAGCTGGAGTTGATATTGGAAAAAGGAACAAAGAATTTATTGCAAAACAGGATAAAAACTATAAATACCTTCTAGAAGAGTGCAGGGCATTGCTGAATAAATTTAAGGAACACATCTACCTGCCAGAAGATTTTATACTCAATCCTTCTCAGACAGAAATAAAATTAGGTGAAACTGTTCCTGATAACGAGCTACTTGCTGATATAAGCCTTAATTCAGTAAAAAAATTCTGCGAAGTGATAGAAAAAGCCAGAAGCATATTTCTTAACGGACCCATGGGAATGTATGAAGTGAATGAATATTCTCTGGGAACAAGGGAAATCTTCAATGCAATTTCCCTGAGCAATGCATCTAAGGTTGTTGGTGGTGGTCATACAATAAATGCCATAAATGAATTCGGGCTTTCAACATCCATGGGATACATTTCAACTGGTGGTGGTGCCTTAATAAATTATTTATCCGGTGAACCTATACCAGTTATAGAGTCACTTGTAAAGAACAAGGAAAAATTCGGAGGTAATTAAATGGCCGGAGAAAATGAATTAATGGAACAACTGGAATATTTGAAAAATTTAATGGAAAATATAGATTCAAGAATGAATCTGTTACTGAAAACACTGGAAGAATCCAGTGAAACAATTGCACTGCTAAAGGATAATGATTACCAGAAATCAAGCGATGTGAAGATATCAATTGGTTCGGGACTGTTTTCAAAGGCCACACTGGATACTGGTAAAATTATAGTTCCGGTTGGTTCCAACGTCTTTATAGAGGAAGAAAGAGAAAAGACAATCAAAAGAATGGAGGATAATATAAAAGGTCTTCAGGATACATATAGCAATTTAATAAAGCAGAAACAAACTGCTCAGAACAATTATGATGCTCTGGTATATTCCATTCAGCGATCCCAGGAAGGAAGCAGATAATGTTCGACAAACTAAAAAAGAAATTTTCAGATATATTTTCCGGCAATCCGCATGACACAACGGAAGAATCGAATATCGTCAAAAATAAATCTGTTAATGAAGATGTAAAACCAGAGAAAACAATAAAAAGAGATGAACTTGAAAATACCATAGAGGAAACACTTCTTGAGGCGGATGTTAGTTTCGATGCTACTGAGAAGATAATAAGGGAACTGAAGTTAAACCTGGGAAAATTAAAGAGAAAGGTGGACTATACTACAGTGGAATCCGAATTGAAGAATGTAATAAGGGGAATTATAAACAATAACAATGCCGGTGTTATAGATATTCTATCAGTTGAGAATAAACCCTTTGTCATACTGTTTCTTGGCATAAATGGTACGGGCAAAACCACTACCATTGGAAAACTGGCATATTACCTTAAAAATCATGGAAAAAGTGTTGTTTTATCTGCATCGGATACCTTCCGTGCAGGGGCTATTGACCAGCTTGCCATACTCGCAGGCAATGTTGGTGTAGAGATAATTAAGCACGATTTCAGAAGCGATCCGGCATCTGTTGCATTTGATGCAATAGACCATGCAAGAGCAAGAAAGATGGATTATGTCCTTATAGACTCAGCAGGAAGGATGCAGACAAACAAGAACCTCCTTGATGAAATGAAAAAAATAAAGCGTGTGGCGAAACCAGATTTAACCCTGCTGGTTCTAGATGCAATGATAGGGCAGGACGTAATTGACCAGGCTACTACATTCTCCAGTGAAATAAATTATGACGGTGTAATAGTTACAAAACTTGATACAGATGCGAAGGGTGGGTCCATTATAAGCATATCCGCCGGAATAAAAAAACCTATACTATTTATAGGCATCGGCCAGGATATGGATGATATTATGCCATTTGATGTGAACTGGTACCTTAATAAGATATTCTCATCTTAAAAGGTTCATAACGGCAGATATAGATTTATGGTCCATATCCGTTCTGATTAATGGTATATTCTCAATCTCGGAAAGTTTTATTGCAAGCTCATCTACATTGCCAGGTTTTATGTATACCACAGCCGCAGGCTTCAATGGATGTGCCCTGATTGCTATCATGGGACTCCTGCCATATGAAACATCTGTAATGAATATGATTCTCTGGCTGGACCAGCCATATAATTTTGTATACTCGGCATATGAGAATTTCAGTATTGCCTTGATTCCATCAATCATAGTATAGCCCCTTATGTTCCTTTTCAGGTCAGCACCGGAACATGAAGTGCCATGGATTTTTGTCATTATGTACCTCAATTCTATGTCATGATCATAGTCCTTTATATCAAGAAGTGCGTCCGATGGTATTCCACTGTTATACCTCCTTAAGAGATGGCCTCCCCTTGACTCGTCAATTTTTATCAGTGCATTAACTATTTTCTTGATAGAAGTGGCACCAGGCGATTTTCGCCTTCCGGATTCATAATCGCTGATTACGGAAGGTGACACATCCATGAACTTGGACAGCTCCATCTGTGATATGCCAAATTCTTCTCTCCATTTTTTGATTGTTACCCCTGGCATGTCGGATATTGTTATTTCACCCGCTATTTTTTCGGTAATGTCCATGCCACATTATACCACTATTAAATAAAAATATATCCCTTCGATTATAATTGAAATGGACTTCACAAATTTATGA
>DAUP01000103.1 GCA_002505185.1 Ferroplasmaceae archaeon UBA567
CATTATAACTGTATGTGCATACTGCCATATATTTATATCGGAATTTGGATTAATCCCCATATGAAGGGCACACTGATTGTTTTCACGATACCCCGGTCAAAGAATGGAGTCAGCCCCGCTTCTTACTCTAAATTTTACAGGAAACTTTACGGTTATAATAACTCCTCACACTATGGCAGGTACCATAAACGGATACCAGGATTCCTTGACAATTATAAATATGTGAAGTATGCCAATGGTGTTATTGTTACCAGAACAGATGCAAGTGAAGCTATTGTTGAATTCCTGAANNTAGGGGAAATACTGCTTCGAACTACAAGCGGTTTAAATATTTATTCAACACAGCACCAATAGGAATATTATAGGCATTTGCTTCAATTATTTTAAGAAAGCATATTGCGATTCCTCAATAATTTTGTGTATTCCAAAACAAAATTGAAATATAAAATAATGAGATTACCTGTAGATAATATATGGTTACCTGTGTCATGTATAACTTGAAAATGAGTGAAACGCACCCTGCCACAATATGCGTCCTGGCATCACGATTTGAGGATTCTTTCAAGGATTTAATAGAAGTCCTTACTTCACCTCTCCCGGATGAGAGCCTTGAGGAATACATAGAGCAATATGCAAGGACCGATGAGATTATGCCCGAAGACAAAACAATAGGTTTTGCCATAATAAACAAGGAAAAGAAAGTGGTGTCCCTTAACTTTAACGAAAAATACTTTGATGATAAAAAACTGAGAGAAACAATGCAAAAATATAAGGAGCTGGGTTTTAAGACCGAGATTGAATACAGTTAATACATTGTCAAATTGTATCTTTTGTCTGCAGCTTCATAGGTTTCCCTGGAACTTATTTCCAGAAGTTTACTGATTTTTATCATATGCTCTTCCGGGCTTTTGTCATAGATTTCCCGCCACAGTATGAGGCGCTTTTCTGTATCATCATATAGAACCGTTTCACCGCATTTCTGAATGCAATGTATGGCTTCAGCCGCCTGATCGGCATCTGTGATATTTTTAAAGCAATCCAGATAACTCATAGATCATTACACCTCTTGGCATCAAATTCAGGGTATTTTATATTGTATCTGTTTATGGCATATTTTAAGGTGTCCACAAGGCTGAATATATATCCTTTGTAATTCCTGATATATGGAAATATATTGTATTTCTCATCTGAATATATTTTGTACAGATCTTCTGGTGTTATTTCTCCCTTCATTGCATTTAAAAGATACTGCATAAATTCTTCCCTCTCCTTTAAGCCCTTTTTTGCATATAATTTCATGTTTTTCTCAAGTATACTGTATGCACCATTCACATCGCCATTGACCACGGATGCTTTAAATATCTCTATTACATCTTCAGTGTTCATTTTATCACCTTATATTAGGGCTATCCCCGCCAGATATGTGTAAAGAGCAAATGATACGCCGAGCCCCAGTGTTATCAACCCCATTATTATCACACTATACTTTATTCCTGGATCCATATTGAAATTATTCTCACCCTCTTTCCTGTATGTATATATGATTATCCTGAAATAGTAATACATGGATATAGCACTATTTATTATGGCTATAACTGCAAGCCACCATAGATTACCTATTATCAGTGAGAAGAAGAGAAAGTATTTAGCTATGAATCCTCCAGTAAGAGGTACTCCAGCCAGTGAAAGGAGCATTATTGCAAAGAACAGTGCAGTCCATCTGGATGCCCTTGCCAATCCGGCAATATCATCTATCATTACCTTGTCCTTCTTTACAAGGCTCATAGCTATGAATGGCCCAGCTTTCATAAATATATAGGCTATTGCATAGAACATGGCTGATGCTATGGCAAACCTTACAAAGATCTCCTTAGAGACCAGCACTGCAGGATAATATGAATAACCTATAAGTGCAAATACCAGTATCATGTATCCAGCCTGTGCAACGCTTGAATATGCCAGTATGCGCTTCAGGTTGTTCTCCATCAGTGCAGCCAGGTTTCCGTAGGTCATTGTGAGTATAGCAAGTATTGCGAAGAAGAAAAATACATAGTTATAGTCAGGTATAAATCCAAGAAACAGGAATTTCAGCAGTATCATATATGCTATAAGCTTACCGCCTGTAGATAGAAAGGCTGATACCGAATTTGGTGCTCCGTCATAGGCATCTATTGCCCACTGCTGCATGGGGAATATTGCAATTTTGAATCCAAATCCTATTGTTATGAATACCAGGGAAAGCAGAAGTGCCCTGTTGAAGCTTATTATCCCAACAGCATTAAGATTGAAAGTTTTTGTTGAAAGATAAAAGAATGAAATGCCCATAATATTGAAAGATGTGCCCACAGTGCTTATCATAAAATATTTCAGTGACGCCTCAAGATTCCTCTTTGTCTTGTTAAATGCAGTAAGGATGTATGTGGCTATGCTAACCCCCTCGAATGAAACGAAGAGGACAATAAGGTTGTAGGTAAAAGCAGCTATGACCATTGACAGGGCCATGAAGAGCAGTATAGCGTAATAGACATCGAATCTTTTCTTTATGTCATTCATTGACGGTATGATAACAACCATTATTGATACCAGGAATATCAAGGCCCAGTATGTATCAAAGGATGAAATATTAAGGGATGCAATACTATAATTCTTTTGCTGAAAAAGAATTATAAAAAATGCTGCAATCAGAACAATGAAAGCGAATCCTCCAAGTATTTTTTTGTTGTCTGTTTTAATGCCTGCCGCAAGTGCTATAAATCCTGCCAGGCCCAATAATATCAGTGCGTAAAGATATTCATAATTCATATTAATCCCCCCAGATGAGAAGCGTATGCTGTAAGCATTTTAAAGATCAATGTCGGGTATACACCAAGGAATATGGATGCAACCATCATGAAAAACAGTATAAGAAATTCCTGCTTATTCACATCCCTCAGCCTTCCAAGCCGTTCATTGAAATACCCGAATATTGTCCTCTGAGCAGCCCAGATAAGGAATGCCGCTATAATTATAAGCCCCAACACGATAAATAACGTGTAGAGCCCTATGCTCTGATAAGCCGATATGGTAACAGCGAACTCACCTATAAACCCTGCCAGTGATGGCAATCCTAAGGAAGCCAGCATGCCAACAAGCAGGAAGGATGAAAGAATAGGAAGTTCCCTGTTAAGACCTCCCAGTTCATATATCTTGGATGTTCCTGTCCTCTTGTAAATCAGGGAAAGAGATGCAAATATAAGGGCTGCAACAAATGCATGTGCAATTATCTGGTACATGCCCCCAGAGAGATCCAGGGTACGCACATAGCCAGTGGAGAGCAAAGCCGTTCCAAATGCAATTGTTATAAATGACATTTCAGCAGCACTTCCATATGCGGCCATCCTCTTCAGATCGGTCTGGAACAGTGCAGAGAATGCGAAGTATATTATGCTTATAATGCCCAGAAGTATTATAAAATACACGAGATATCTAGGGAAAAGGCCTGAGATAGGATACAGTATACCAAGAAGCCCGTATCCACCCATGGCAACAAGACCTCCAGAAAGCATTATGGTTCCTGAATATGGAGCGTCAAAATATGCATCAGGCAACCATGCATGCAGTGGAAATGTGGGCAATTTGATAAGGAATGCCAGGAGAAATCCGAATATGATGAAATAAAATGCATATGGGGGAATGCCTATGATGAATGCAACATTCATTAAATCTGCTATCTGGAACGTAAACACATTTGTATTAAGGAAATAATAGGTCGAAAGTGTAAATATAGAAAGCAGGAGGAACAGCGAACCTATATGTGTATATATGAAGAATTTCAATGAGCTCCTTTCCTTGTTCCCAGTACCGTATTTGCCTATGATGAAAAATACTGGTATGAGCACAGCCTCCCAGAATATGTAAAAGAACAGGAAATTGCGCACCATAAATAAGCCGGCAAGGCCGAACCCGGCTGCCATGAAAAGCCCGTAAAAATAGGCTCCGTGTGAGTTACTTCCCATGAGCACAGCAAACATAGTGATTAACAATGATATTATTACAAGCAGATCAGAGAATCCCGTAAGGCCAATGGAAAAATTTATGTGCACTGTTATGCCACTGGCGCTGTAGCTGGCAAGAAGCGCATTATAATATGAAATTACGCCACCAGTATAATTACTGAAATCCAGTATTGAGTATATTACAAAAAACACAGTAAGAATACCCAGTGACACAAGAGAAACCGATTTTGAATGTTTTCCACCAAAGAAACTTAATACAGTCAGCATGAAGAATATTATAAAAAAGTAAAGCAGTATCATTTATATCACCCCCATTATTTCTATTATGGCAAAGATGACTATCATGCCCACTATGAGGAAAGCCACATAGAATGGGATGTTTCCAGTCTCTATTTTCCTGAAATCAGTGCCTATATCTGATATGTCCTTGCCCATAGAATTAATTCTGTCATTGTATTTTCTTTCTCCTGCGCCTATCAGGTATGCAATTGGGAGTATTATCCGTTCTGAAATGATTTCCGTATACAGCCTGTCGAAATAAAATTTATTCTTTATAATCTTATACAGCGGATTTTTGACTATATTCATGTGGCCCTTTATGTTGTATTTGTATATCCCATAGGCTATCAGAATTCCCAGGAGTGAGAAAGCCACTGGCAATACCCCTATTGCAAATGGAGGAGAGTATATATAAACAGAACCGTCAATAAACCTGTAGAAAGGTTTCTGGATGATTCCGAGTGTCAGTGAGAGGAAGGCCAGAACAATTAAGGGGGAAAGGTATATGAGCTTGGGGTCATGGGCTTTCTCGGCAAGTTGCGATCTTGGTTTTCCAAGAAACACCAGGAAGTACATCCTGAATGTATAGATTGCAGTAAGTATTTCTCCTAAGACGAGTAAAAGCCATGGTATTATATTGCCGGAATTGACAAAATACTCATAGGCACCTGATATTATCTGTCCCTTAGAGAAATATCCAGCCGTTGGAGGTATTGCAGCCAGTGTAAGTGCACCAATGAGCATCAGTATGGCTGTTGCCGGCATTTTCCTGAAGAGGCCACCCATATCCTTAATGTTCCTGAGTTCCATCAGTGTCAGCAATATTACTGCTGCCGCCATGAATAACAATGCCTTGAAGACTGCATGGACTACAAGGTGGTACATCCCGAATGCAACTCCGGAATAGCCTATCACGCCACCAAGGCCAATTGCAGCCATCATATATCCGAGCTGGCTTATAGTTGAATATGCCAGAACCCTTTTTATGTCATTTACAACTATTCCAAGTATGCCTGCATAGAATGCTGTAAATGCACCTATTATGACCACTGCATACAACGAATAGGAAGAGGCATAATAGAAAAGTGGGAACAGCCTTGCGACGAGATAGACTCCCGCTGTCACCATTGTAGCAGCATGGATTAATGCTGAAACGGTGGTAGGACCTTCCATGGAATCTGGAAGCCACACGTGAAGTGGGAACTGTGCAGATTTGGCAACTGCTCCTGCAAGGAAAAGAATAGTAGCAAGGGCAAGGACATTTGGTCCAATGGCTGAAGCTATATGCTGTGCATTGTTGATAAGGTAAGGTATGCTCAGGGGACTTATACCCGATGGTACCACATTGACTAGCCTGGTATAGAGTACACCCATGCCTATGATAAAAAGCAGGTCCCCAACACGTGTTACAATGAATGCCTTTTTGGCAGCAGCTGCTGCATTAGGCTTGAAAAACCAGAACCCTATGAGCAGGTAAGAACATAAACCAACTATTTCCCAGAAAAGGAAGAAAAGAACAAGGTTTGATGAAACAACAAGCCCCAGCATGCCAGCTATGAAAAGGGATGTTTCAGAGAAATATATATTCTTTCTTGGATCATTTTTCATATAAAACATGGCAAACAGATTTATCATTAAGGACATGAATGCTACCATCATTGCCATAATAACTGTAAGATGGTCTATGTAAATTCCCAGGTCTATGTTATAAAACCATGTATAATGCGAGTAAATAAAATTATGGTTCTGAAGGTACAGGTAGGCTAATATAACCAGTACCAGTGAACCTAAAATCATGAGGCTACTGAAAACTCCAGAATATTTTATTCTGTATCTGCCTATTATATATTCTAACGGGAATGCAAGCAGCGGAAGCAGAAATATCAGGAAGTATATGTTTACCATTTTATATCCCCCAACAATGAAATATTAATTTTACCGTATTTTTTAGAGATCAGTGTGAATATTGCTATTCCTACAGCGCTCTCAATAACACCTATTGCGATCACGAACAGAGAGAACACCACGACAGATGTGGAGTAATACAGTGAAGCAACTCCCACAACGTCCAGGAGGGCTGAATTTATTACAATTTCCAGTGATATGATAACCTTCATCCCAACCTTTGAAGTCATTACACCGTAAATGCCTATGGTAAACAGTATCATTGAAAGGAACAGTATATAAATTATATTCATTTTTCATCATCTCCGACTATGTACATTACCCCAATTATTGATGCCACCAGGAGAACTGAAAGCAGTTCAAAGGGCACAATATATGTGGAGAACAGCAATATGCCTATGCTGGAAAGATCCTGGGATTTCGGAATAAAACCTTTGTTGATGCTTAACAGATTGATTCCTATAACTATTATAAACGCTATTGCAGCAATTTTCTGTGCCCTATTCTTCAACGTCCTTACCTCCTGTCAACATTAATACAAAAACAATCAGTATTACTATGGATCCTGTATAAACAAGTAATTCTATGCTTCCTATGAAACTCAGCCCCAGGAAAATAAATATTGATGAGAACACAAGCATGAGCATGAACAGAAATATTGATGAATGTATAAGGTTCTTTGAGCTTATGGCGCTGAGTGCCATTATTATCGCTATGGCTGCCAGCATCAGGAAAATAATTGTGTAAATCATTTTATGACATCCTCCTCCTGCATTGTCAGTTCTTCTGGTGAGTATGTAAAACTGTTTCTGGTCCTTGCACTTTCAAACTCGTGTGTCAGGTATATTGCATCTGTGGGGCATATCTCCTCACACTGCCTGCATACGGTGCATGTCCCGAAGTTCACATCCGGATATATATTCCTTTTATTCTGAAGATTCTTCCTATCTCCCCTTGCGGTCTGCACCACATTGTTTTCGAGCCCTGTTCTATCAAGATCCCAGTGCTCCATTTTAATGCTATGGTTAGGGCATATTTTCGAACAGAGTGTGCATCCCACACAGGCTTCCGGTACGAGAAATATGCGGAAGCGGAATCTTTCGGGTATTTCACCCTTGTTTTCTGGATATTGGGTGGTTACAGGTTTTGTGAACATGTATTTTCCCATGTTTAGCATACCCTTTAGGGAACCAATTACTGGTACTGGTTTTTTCGGCATTTTTATTTCTTTTACTGTTGCAACCATCTTTATCACCTTATATATAATACGAATAAACCCGCATAAACCAGGTTAATCATGGATAGGGGAAGCAGATATTTCCATCCCAAGTTTACAAATTTATCTATTCTTATTCTGGGAAGTGTAACCCATATGAGAAAGGATATTAGCACCAGTATATCTGTTTTGATAAACAGGTATATGAAACCAACATAATGGTCAAAGGGCCCGTTTGATCCGCCAAGATATAAAATCGATATCAGGAATGAGCTGAGATATACCATGCCAAATAATCCGACGTAGAATAATCCGAATCTCATTCCCGAATACTCTGTTGTATACCCGGATATCAGTTCACTGTCACTTTCTCCCAGATCAAAGGGAGAATATGATGCCCTTGCAACCATGGAAATAAAGAATATGAGAAGCCCGAGCGGTTCTATGATTCCATATGGAATAATTTCATTTGCCACTATTCCGGAAAGGCTGAGTCCCCCAGTTATGGCTCCGCCTGTGACATATGATCTTGATGATACTATAACTATTGCCAGTACACTTATCATCATCGGAATTTCAAATGATATATCCTTGGCAACCGCCCTCATGGTACCCAGAAGTGCATAATTGCTTTTTGTGCTTATACCTCCGAGGATTTCCCCAATGGGCAAAATTGAAAGTATTCCGAACATTAATATGAGAGTAACTTTAGAATGGGTAACAGCCAGTGAACCAAAGTATGCCAGATTACCGAATGGAAGCAACATGAATGCCAGCATTGTTGCAATTATGACTATGATTGGAGCAAGCTTATAAGCCATATCATCTCTTCTTTCAGGCATTATGGACTCTTTGCCCAGGAGTTTGAACAGGTCAGCAATTAACTGGAGCAATCCGAATTTTCCTACCCTGTTTGGACCAACCCTTCTCTGTATTCTGGCCATGTATTTCCTGAATATGTAAATTAGAGCCACGAATGAAATCCCTACAAAAATAAGTATAAATATTGTCTGGAGTATATATGCAAGCCCTAAGGATGTGAAATTCCCCAGGAATGAAAGCCACTGATGTATTCTTACCAGCAAGCTCATCTGTCCACCTCCCCAGCTACTGCATCCACAGAGGCAATTGTTGCAATCAGATCGGCTATAAGAACTCCCCGTGTCATTTCAGGAACCACGGCCAGATTTTTGAAAGAAGGGCTTCTGGCATGTACCCTATATGGTTTTACGCCTCCATCTCCACGTATGAAAACACCGAATTCCCCACTCTCAGATTCTACTCTGGTAAAAACATCGCCCTGTCCCTTCAGCAAAAGCATTGCAGATTTCTTTGCCTTTGGATTGAAATATGGGCCATCAGGCAATTTTGCAAGGCATTGTTCTATTATTCTGATAGATTGCCGTAGTTCTTCAACTTTAACAAGAAATCTACCAAGATTATCCTTTGTCTTTGCCACAGGGACTTCGAAATCAACCTTGTCATAGAATAAATATGGAGAATCTTTTCTAATATCATATCCTATTCCGGAAGCCCTTAGCATGGGCCCTGTAACCCCGTAATCCAGCGCAACTTCCGGTTCCAGTATACCGATTCCCTCGTTTCTCTGCCAGAATATCTCACTATCAAGAAGCATTTTTACCATTTCCTCAAGCTTTCCCTTGAATTGAGATATAAACTCCCTGATTTCATTAATGATCTTCTCATTGAAATCCTGATAAACTCCACCGATGCTCATATAATTTACTTCCTGCCTGCCACCTGAGGCTTCTGTAAATATCTTTTGAATTTTTTCTCTTTCGTGGAATGTATGGAAGAACGGGGTAAGCATCCCTAGATCCAGTCCAACTGCCCCTATGCCCACCATTCTTGCCGCAATTCTGCTAAGTTCTGCCATAATCATCCTGATCCACTGTGCCCGTTCAGGGACCTCCATATCCATAAGAGTTTCGACAGCCCTGAGATAGGCAAGTTCCATGTTCATGGCGTCAATGTAATCCATACGGTCAAAGTATATAATGTTGTTAACAAAATAGCTTAATTCGCATATTTTTTCTGCATTTCTATGGAGATAGCCAATAGTTATGTCCACATCTTCCACTGTTTCCTCATTAAGCTTGACTCTGAAACGGTAAATACCATGTGTGGATGGATGCACTGGCCCTACATTCAGTTCTATCCAGTGGGACATTACCAACCCTCCGTCTCATCGAAGCTCACATGCTCATTTCCACTTCTATCCATGCTTACATACTGGACTTTCTTCAGGTCGTAATCCTTTCTCAGTGGATGGCCGGCCCATTCCTCTGGTAACAGTATACGCTTTAAATTTTCATGGCCTTCAAAAATTATTCCCATAAGGTCATACTGTTCCCTTTCATCCCAGTCAGCAGCCTTCCATAGTTTAGTCAATGATGGAACTTTTTCGTCGCTGGTTGAAATTTTCACGCAGATATAATCATTTTTATCGAAATTATGGATATGATATATAACGTCCAAATGGTCTTTCATATCCACACCGGTTATAGATGATAGATAGTACCCCTTACCCTTGTACTCCTCCATTAGTTCTACAAGATCCGATTTGTCAATATTCAGTACCTTCATTCCGGATTTGTCAGTTTCCTCTGATAAAATTTTGTACATTTCTTTCACCTGTCAGTCTCGTTTCTGATTTTCTTCTGCAGTGTAATCAGGCCATAGGTTAGAGCCTGTGGGGTGGGAGGGCACCCTGGAACGTACACATCAACAGGTATTACCTTATCAACACCCAGTA
>DAUP01000123.1 GCA_002505185.1 Ferroplasmaceae archaeon UBA567
AAATATTTTTATAAAAACCATGGTGGCAATAAACAGTTGCTTCTACGGCATTTCAAAATTCCCAATAATTGAATTTCCTATTGCGTTGATTTCGTCCCTAATTTTGCCATTACATGCAGTACCGGTAATGAATCGTTTAGCAAGTTTTATTTCTGTATCAACCAATGTTATTATCTTCTTTTTAGAAATTTCATTTTATTGAATAATTTTCTGCATTCATAAATATACATAGTGTACCCCTCTTCCAAAGATGAGGTAAACATTGTTAAGGGAAATCATTACCTGCGGTACCATAAGTAGATATATCCCCAAAATGTCCGGGAAACGGTTTAAAAAGTTTTTAATTTTCTATATTTTTTAGCATTTTTTCGGCATAGTATCTATTTTATTGGTAATATACCCGTTAAGTCCTGATTTGCAGACGACTATACCTAAATCTGGATCGTCAACTGTCCACGGAACTACAAAATATCCTGCATTCTGCATTTTTTTAAATTTTTCCATAGAATCCTCCTCAAATTCCGGAAGGAACAATGAGACATCCATTGATTTCAAATCCTTGCAATCTATCTTTCCTATATATTTTTCCGAATGATAGTCATAATCGAATCCCAGCATGATATTTTTATTAAGCTCCCTCGCTCTTCTTATGGCATAGGGATCAAAGGATATAATGCACACACGTTCTTCCATTTTCATGGATTCTATAATTTTTAATGTGTGCTTTGTCAGTTCATTCTTTATCATAAAACCATCGTCGTGTATGGTTTTTAGCTCTATTAGGAAATATTTATCCCTATATAAACCCAGTAAATCTTTCAGTTTAGGAATCTTCTGCCTGTTTACACTAAGTCTATCTATACTATCTGAATTCAAATTTTCTATATCTTCGTTAAGGGATGCAAGCCTTTCGAGATTGAAATCATGGATAATATATACTTCACCATCAGCACTAAGATGTACATCCAGTTCCACAATATCGGTATACTTAAATGCATTTTCAAAAGATTCAATAGTATTCTCAACATATTTAGATGGCAAACCCCTATGCCCTACCACAATAAAATTTGATTGAACGTATTCTTTTATATTCATTTGCTGTAATTTAATTTCACTTTATAACAATTTCTAAAATACAATAATAAAAAATGGAGATTAAAATTCCTTAAAAATCGAATTTTTTTATTATTTTTTCATTATAATAACTGGGATATGTATATTTCCTTAGAAGTGGATAATAGGTTAAATTGAATTTCCTGAGAATTTCCCTTACTTCCTTCGATGAATATGTTACATTGAATTCTTCCCGAATATACTCCTGAATTTCATGCACCGTGCAGACCTTTTTATTTTCTATGGAGATCCTCAAGGCACTCATCTGATTTTCGTGTAATTTAGAAGGCCTACCCATGTATGTCCTGACTATAATCTTTTTTTCTTCTCCATTTTCAACTGAACTAACAGTTTCTAATTGATTTTGTCCCATACTTTCACCTGCATTCAGATTATACCTATAACGTATAAATACGTTATTATTCTTGTGAAATAATACAAAAAAAGACGAAAAAATATAAATTTTGTTAGATTTCATTATTTTAACATAGATTTTCAAAATTCTACTAGTAAGTTGCCTGTAGCTGTATCTGGAAATCGAAAAACGACATTATATATTTGAAAGATGAATTTAAAATCATTAGTTCGATTTATACAGGTATTTGAAAATAAATATATATACATCACCTCAATAGAATATAATGGAAGAGCCACATGAAACAAGAACAAAATCTGGAAAAGTAGAGGAGAGGATTTTAAAAGATAAAGGTAAATTTGTAAGGTATACATATATAGACAAGGCTACAGGTAAGGTCACAAAGGATAAACTGATACTCATAGGAAAAGACCAGAAGGCATATTTTATGATACCTACAGGTGAACGGGAACTAGCAATTCCGGCACATTTTGACCTTGATACCTCAGTAAAAGATGGAGAAATGTCGAAAAACATCAAAAATGTTCTAGATGAAATAAAATAATTTTCAATCACCTCGACTATTTCATGCTTCACATGGCTGATCTGTGTCCCTTAATGCCGGATAGATTTCAATGATCTTGTAACAGTGGAATACAGGAAGCTCATCGGCGATACGACAAGATAGCTTATATATTTATATAAAATAACTACTAATGAAGTTTGCATTATCCGGATTTGATCTGGTTTCAGATTTTTATGGCTCCCCACATGGAATTCGATTTTCAATTCCTGGAAGCCAGTGGTTCATTGTTCCGGTCTTAATGTCCTATTTTGCTTCAGAAGGATTCCAAACTTATTTCGAGACATTGCCAGAGGTTATTGTGAGAAGGCGTGCCAACGGGGCCCCTATAACTATTGGAAATCTCACTATTGAAGACAAACCAGAAATTGTATGCCTTGATGACGAACTTATTCATAAAATGAAAATAAAGGGCAGGTCTGAGGCATTCGAGGATAGCATTTGCGTTGCTTACATGGGAGACAGGAAACAACCCGATATTTGCCATATTGAAAATATGCGATTTGCCATCCCGAATCCAACAACCACCTCTCTTGGACTTGCCTTTAAGAATTATTATGAAAAAGAATGCAGTTATTATGGGAAACTCAGGGAAGGTACAACAATATGTGACGTGCCCCATAGGGAAATACCACAGAAAATCATGAACGGCCAGGTTGATTATGGGATAATGTGGAATAGTGAGGCTAGACACTGGAAATTCAAGCATTATTTTCCGGATATAGTAAAAAGAAAATTCTCATGGCTGTTAATGGAAAATGCTCAAGCTCCAGCACTGGAACTGTTCCAGAGAATACAATCTGGGGTTATTGATAGGTATTACAGCAAATATGGTTATATTATAGCTAATAAATAATTTGCCGAAAACATGCATACAAGTTTCTATTAAAAATATTTTTATATGAGTTTAGGCTTAATCATTTGTATCATAGTCTAATGTTAACTACCCCTACCTGAGAGAAGGGCCTGTTCTGTAAGGAATAGCGAAATAGTTGATTAGTGAGACTGGAAAGATACATACACAACATGGAAAATCAATCGTTATAAAAGGAGGAGAAAAAAATATGGACATAAGCACTATGAAGGTCAAAATAGTACAATACAGCAATGGATTGAGGTTCACCGCCCAATTCCTACCCACGTTTTTGCCTGGGGTCTCCTTGGAGGGAGTAAGATGAAAGATAAAATGGAATTACTGTGGGACAGCATTGTAAATTACTCAAAGAAAAACGGCTTTTCCATATATTATTCTATGGATGTGGATATAGTTATTAGCTTTGAATGGGACAAGCGTATGGGTGGTGCTGCAAAATTCCTTAAAAATGCCAGGGACAGCGGCATAAAATCTATTGTGCTTTCTATCAAACGTTTTGAGGATGAAGACATGGACTGTTCTACTGTAGACTGCAAGAAATATCAGAATAAAATTGCTGAAATAGATATAATGTATATATACAATGATGTTGGTTATAAATATCATGAGGAAGCTGACTGGTTTTCCGAACTGAATACCTTTAGTATTGATGACCTTCTTGAAGAGAACGATGAAAAGAAAATACTTCCACTTACAAGGGAGGTAAATGAAAAATCGGTGGATTCACTTGTCCAGGATATGATCCAGTACTTTAACTACGATCCTGCAGATAACATAAATGATGATTTAGATGGGCATATGAAAAGCTTCTGGATGTATAAGGGTATAAATTTTGATTTTCCCATCGAACAGGATTTAAAATTAAAAATAGACAAGGTTAACCGTGAAGCTCGTAGGAAAATAGAAAACAACAGAAAATCAGAGGAAAGGCAGAGATTATTGAAATTAATTCCAGCAATTATAAATGAAAATTTGAGCAACAGTGAGGGAATTATAACCAGAGAACAACTTAAAAGTTATCT
>DAUP01000021.1:0-3695 GCA_002505185.1 Ferroplasmaceae archaeon UBA567
GGCTCATGCCAGGTAAAATGTATACCCCGGCATAAAGTCTATTTATATCTGAAATATTACACTTTATGATCAGAATGGGCAGTGATGTATATGTAGCAGATACAGCTGTAATTATCGGGGATGTAACCATTGGCGACAATGTTACAATAATGGATTCAGCAGTAATACGTGGAGATGAAAATGCAATTAAAATAGGGGACAACAGCAACATTCAGGACAATGCAACAATACATGTGAACTTGCAGTACGGAACGTCCATAGGAAAAAATGTATCCATAGGGCATAATGCGATTGTCCACGGAGCCACAGTAGATGATAATGTGCTCATCGGAATGGGAGCCATTGTGCTGAATAATGCCCACCTGAAATCCGGCACAGTGGTCGCTGCCGGGGCAGTTATACCGGAGAATTTTGAATCTGAAGGCAACTGCATGATAGCAGGAATACCGGGAAAGGTGAAGAGAACGGGGGATCAGTATCATACCATGGCCTACCTCAACTCTCTGGAATATATAAAGTTAAATGGGGAGTTCAGGGCAGGAAAATACGAAATAATGAAAGGAAAGATGCATGAATAAATACATGGAAGGATTGCTGTCTGCAATATCCTTTTTTACCATAATACCAGTAAGGGGAAATCGTGAAATAAGCAGAAACACTATGTATTTTTTTACGTTTGCCGGACTTATCATTGGTCTAATAGCCGGGATTCCATACCTGATACTGAGGCCATACAGCCCCCTCATTGCATCAGCGGTTTCCGTGGCCCTTATCATCCTCCTGTATGGCTTCAATCATCTGGATTCCATAATGGATTTCGGCGATTCTGCCATGGTGAGGGGCATAGAGGCAAAACAGCGTGTCATCAAGGATAAATATACAGGTTCTGGCGGCATTGGAATGCTGTTTGTCATATACATCCCTTCCATAGCCTTTCTCACCTATTTCAGGCCAATGTCCGGTTTCCTTATTATTATAGGGGGAGAAATTGTGTCAAAATACGCAACACTTATTTCAATGTATAATTCCAGGCCATTCGGTGAAGGCCTCGGCAAAATGTTTATAGGGAAAATAAGCAATAATGCAATNNATGGTAATAATACTGGCATATGCCCTAAAGTCTGCAATGGAAAAGTTTTATGGCGGATTAAACGGCGACCTGATTGGAAGCATAGGGGAAATATCCCGGCTGCTTTTCTATGCCATGGCATTTATATTTGCAGCCTCAGGGTTAAGCCTATTTCTTCTTTAGCTTTATGGAAATCATCTGATCATATTTCAGGTTATACTTAATTTTTTTATTTCTTATCTCATGGGCTACCTTTTCCGTAAGCCCCTCTATTTCTTCCGAGATAATGTTCCTGTAAATAGTCAATTCCTTTTTATCCTGGGGGAATATCATTTTGAATCTGGTATTTTCCCTTCTATATCCAAAAGGTTTCCTGTTTTTCCTTATCTCTTCCATATTTAATTCCAGCAATATATCGTCAAACTGTTTCTCCTCTGGGTTCAGTTTTGCCTCGCCTTCAATAATTTCCCACATGTCAGGGAAGTATTTTTCTAAATCTTTCCACTGGAAATTTTCCTCAAATATGATATGGCCACTGTAATTTTTCACAAATAGCGATTTATAGATAATACATTAAGTTTTTCTTTACAGTTGCAAATTATTTTAATTTATTAGAAATTATTATATTTTATTGTGCTATAATGTAAAGAATGGTTAACAGGATTAAGGTTATAAATGATGTCGGCGAGCTTGTAACGATATTTCATGCTGCCGATACTGAAGTTAAAAGAAAATTGCTCCTTGATCTTTCCACTGGCTGGATAACAATACAGCAGATAGATGAAAAATATGGCATTGAAGGCAAAAAATCACTGCACTATTTAGACAAGATCAGGATGATAGAGAGCCAGTGGATTACAGGCAACAAAGGACCAGAAAAAGCATACCATACTTACTATACAAACGTTCAGATCAATTTAATAGGTTCAATGACTGATCTTTCAGATATAATATTTGCCACCACATTAAAGGATGAACAGCTACAGGAATATGAGGACAAAATAATTGCCATGATGAACAATGGAGGGGTATTTGTTGGTGATGTTGCGGATTCACTTAAAATTTCCCAGACACTTTTAAAGGGAATAGTAAACAGGTCATCTGTCCTTACGATCAAAGGTTATAGAATAGAAATGGAAAACGGCGCATGATCACAGTAATGAGAATAGGGCACAGGCCATTCAGGGACAAGAGGATAACAACACATGTGGCACTGGTTTCCAGGGCATTTGGTGCATGCAGGATACTTGTTGATGAAAAGGATGAGACCCTTGAAACTACCGTTAATAGGGTAACAGAAAACTTTGGTGGGAATTTTTCAATAAAAACTGGAATCAACTGGAAAAAGGAATTCCGTGATTTCAATGGAATAAAGGTAAATCTTTCAATGTATGGAATAAATGTGGACAATCGCATGGAAGAAATCCGGGAGTCTGCAAGGGAAAAAGATATGATAATACTTGTGGGCGCTGAAAAGGTGCCCATAGATGCATATAACATTGCAGATTATAATATCGCCATTGGAAACCAGCCACACAGTGAGGTCTCTGCCCTTGCCATATTCCTCGACCGCTTTTATAATGGAAAGGAGCTCGAAAAAACATATGAAGGTAAAATGAATGTAGTTCCCATGGAGCGGGGAAAGATGGTCAAGTTCATACCAGATGAACAGCAATGCATGAAAATTCTTTATGAGGAGAAAGTGAATGAGAGAATTATTGACCATGTGACAGCAGTATATAAATTGGCCATGGCAATCGGAAAATATGCACATGCAGATATGAAATTGATCCAGGCAGGTTCATTGCTCCATGATATAGGGCGAACACAGACCAACGGAATTGGGCATGCACTTGCAGGTGCCGATATTCTCAGGGAGAAAAACATAGATGAATCTGTTGTAAAGATAGTGGAAAAGCATACTGGAGCCGGAATATTGCCGGATGAGGCAAAACACCTCGGCCTTCCGGAGAGGGATTATATTCCTGAAACCCTGGAGGAAAAAATAGTAGCACAGGCAGACAATCTCGTATCCGGCAAAGTGATAGTAAGCCTTTCCGCCACTGTAAACAGCTACAGGATAAAAGGGCTTGATGAACCCGCTGAAAGAATTAAAAAACTGCATGCTGAACTTTCCAGGATTTGTGGCAAAGATCTGGATGATATAGGCAGAGAAGTGGATAATAACTGATTATTCGTTTTCCTCACTTTTTCTGGATATGAGGAATCTGCAGGCGCTGTATCCGTTTACCTGCCTGTGGGTGGATTTTACGTCAGCATCAAGAACCTGCGAAAACATCTGTGTTTCCATTGAGCAGGCAATGCCGAAATTTTTAGATATGGACAGTATGGGGCAATTATATTCTGTCAGTTCAAAATTTTCCTGAGACTTCTTTACTTCTGGATAATAGTCAGCATTCCTCCTGAGGACTGCAAGTGCATTCACTTTTTCCTCAAGCCCCTTCCGTGGCATTACACTGGAATATTCGGATTTNNCCTGTTCCCAACTTCATGTTCGATACTTCGGTGGCATAAAAGGCATATGAGGGCCTTCCCACACTTTTCTTGACTATTTTCCTTGCCACAGCACCCTGCTGCTCCAGGACAGATATGTGGTTAAGGACAG
>DAUP01000021.1:3742-4357 GCA_002505185.1 Ferroplasmaceae archaeon UBA567
ATAAAAGTATAATTTTTACAGGGGTAGGATATTCTTCCATAATTATATATATGATACATCTATAAATAAATATCTATTTTACTTTATAAAGTTTATAAACTATTATCTATATATATTATCGAGGGTTATAAGATATTATGACGCCTATAGATCCGAGAGATGTTGGGATTTTTAAAGATGGACAGCATGGAGAAATAGAGAAGTACATTATCAACGAATGGAATGGAGACAGGTCTGTACTGTATAAATCCCGGAACAGCCGGAGATGTGATGATATAACACACGGTCACCCTGTTTTAAGACTTATATTATATATAAAACGGAAATTTTGAAAGAAAGAGGAGTAATAAACATTTATTGTTAATTGCCTGCATAGTTGTACTTTCATCAAGAAATTTTCTGATCCCGCTTCTTGTCCGGTGAGTATGGTGGAAGAAATAGGAATTTTATTCCAGTTAAATATGAGAAGCAATAAGTATACAAGAAAACGCATTTCAGGATATAATATTATCAGTAGCCTTGTTATTTTATTTTGGAAGGCACTGCATAAACACCAGAAGCAGTATCAACCTTTTCTGCATTTATTATTCTTGCAATGCTTTTGTTATTGATCAG
>DAUP01000001.1 GCA_002505185.1 Ferroplasmaceae archaeon UBA567
TCGGCATGGTTATGGATTCACACGAATTCATAGAAAAACTCTATGACTATGTTAATAGATAAACCAGATATTTATAAATCAAAGATATGCACAGTATGATTTTCCCGTATCCCGCGCCGCCAAATTCTCCCTATAAAATGAAAAATGTGGAAACAATAATTTACCACTGGAGTATCAACCATAATGGATATGCATAATGTCACCGTAAATTTTCCAAAAAATATAGTACTGGAGGACGGGAGAAATATACATATTGAAACAGACAAAATTTCTGATGAATCATTATTTTCACTGCTTTTTCCAGAAAAATCAACGGATCGCATTGCCATAAATCTCATAAAAAACGGCTTTCATGATGCAACACCAAGTTTTTTCAAGGGTGAAAAATACAGTATGGCCAGGGAATTAACGTTCCCATGGGAATTACATATAAGGTTATTCAATTATGGGAAACAGTATGGAAAGATGTTTGCACATGTAGAGATTTCAAGAAAATATTTCGAACATCTTTTTATAATTCAACCCTCAGTATTTGATCCCTTTGAGTTTTACAAAGGAATATACAAAAAATTTATCGTAATGCATGAGCCATCAGGAAAGACCGTTAAAGAATTCAGAAGCAATTATAAAGTTACACTTATACCTCCAGAAGATCTTATAGAATGGATGCCTGTTGTTTTAAATCTATATAATAATTTCTCTGTTTATAAGGACAAGATCAGGGAAATTATAGACGTCATAGATTATGAACTGCACCGCAGATAACCTATTTTTTTGAATAGCGTTTTACTTCATGTCCACACACAGGGCATATTTTACGATATTCATTGTATATTTTATGGCACCCGGTGCATCTGTATTTCCATATTATATTCTTTTTTATTCCTGAAATTCCTCCTTCTGTGTATTCAATTCCACAGTACCTTGCAACATTTTGTATTGCATAATCATCTGTTATTATTATGCCATTGAGTTCAATGGCAAGTGCAATGACATCAATGTCCGTAGAACTTAGTACATGATAGTCACCGGTTTTTAATGCTGCTTCACCTGCCATTTTTATATATTCAGGATCTGGGCTGCACGTTTTAATGTCTGCCACTTCAAGAATTTTTTCAAGAGACCCACTTCTTATCTCTTTTATTACTGAATCTGGGTATATATAATCATTTTCCCATATGTTTAATTTGCCGGATAATATTGCCGAAGTGTCTATAATATATTTTTTCTTTTCACCCACATTACAAAATATTCTTTATAGTAATAAAACTACCTGAATTTATTATAAAACAATTTCTGTTTTTAACAGTTTATTTTAGTTAAGCAGCAATTTTCAATATATGCTGTTGTTCTACATAATCGTACTTATCATAGGGATTGCAGTTGGTGCACTTACAGGAATCACCGGCAGCAGCGGGGTACTTGTTGTAGTGCCTGTTCTTTCATATATGGGCATTAATTTCAAAACAGCAATAGGTACCAGCCTCCTTGTTGATGTGATAACCACCATAATTGTAATATACGTCTATCTTAAGAAGAAAACGCTGGAACCGGGAATAGGAATAATTCTTGGTTTTGGTGCAATACTGGGCGCACAGCTTGGAGCCCTTATAGCTGGAATAGTACCCGTGCTTCCACTGGAAATTGCCTTCACCCTGATGACGGCGTATATGAGTTATTATGTTCTCAGGAAATCATACAATCTTAACAGAAAAAACGTTAAAAAATTAGGGCTAAAGAGGAGCGTGGCAATTATTATAGGATTTCTGCTAAGCATACCCATAGGCATGCTCACAGGGATAATAGGTACAAGTGGAGGCATTATGTTTGTGCTTATTATTATGGTATTTTTCTCAATGAAAGCCCAGGATATGGTCGGAACTGCCACACTTGCAATGTTTTTATCTGCTTCAAGCGGGGCCATAGGCTATTTCAGGATAGGGCATATTGATTTTCTGGCTGCAATATTAATAGGTATAATAGCACTTGTCTCAGGGTACTATTTCTCAATTTTTGCCCATAAACTAGACCAGAAATATATCTACCGTTTTCTTGGAATAGTTTTCATAATAGTTGTAATAAGTGAAATAGTAAAAATTGTTGTATTATAAAAGTATTGATTTCCCTATTCCTGAATATTCCTTTCCAAGATACTTATAATCTTTTTCATGGCAGCATCTGCATTTATTATTTCTCTCTATGTCTATTCTGTTAATTTCAAAACTAAAAGCATCTATGAAGTAAATACTGCCGTCTATTTTGTAATCCAGCAAAACTTTCATTGCAAGATTGACTCCATAGGATGCAATTATGGTAGGAACTGTGTTCAATACTCCGGAAACCTCACATGCCGGCAATTCTGTCGGCTCACTGTTGAAGCAAGCATAACAGGATGTTTTTTCAGGAATCACGGCCTTAAATTCACCATACATTTCTATTGCAGAGGTAAAAACCCATGGTTTTCCATATTTGTCACAGGCATCGTTAATAATAAATCTAGTTGTCATGTTATCTGTTCCATCGAACACAAGATCCACGGAGTTTACCAGCCATGCCATTGAAGAATCAAAAGTTTCATTATAAAATTCAACCTGAACACCGGGATTAATGTTCCTTAATTTTTCTGCAGCCGTTTCTGCCTTGTATTTTTTTAAATCATCCATGCCATAGAGTATCTGCCTGTGAAGATTAGTAAGTTCTATCTTATCACGATCCACAAGAATTAACTTTTTCACACCGAGCCGTGAAAACATTTCCGCGGCGGTGCTTCCTGTTCCGCCCAGGCCAACTATAAGGATAGATTTTTCCAGCAATTTCCTTTGATTGTCCTCTCCAATATATTTTAAAACTATTTGTCTTGAGTACCGTATCATTTCCATTATCTAATCAATATTAAACAGGGTAAATAATCTTATTCATGATTATATATTCTCTATTATATTCTGCGATAAGATAGTATAATAAATTTACTGTAAATTCATTATATTAAAACTAATTATGTATTTCATCCTTCTGTTGTTTAACTTCATCTTTTTTTAAGGCTCTTCTATAAATTATGACCTTTATATTGGAACTAAATTCTAGATATTATAGCACACTGAATTTCCTCAAGAAATGATATAAAAATTGACAGTTTCAGGTTGTTGAATTTCCATCATAGTTTTTGTCAGAAAAACAT
>DAUP01000125.1:0-22895 GCA_002505185.1 Ferroplasmaceae archaeon UBA567
GGTAAAATACGGCAAGGGACTGGGGTTCACTACCCAATTCTTTCCCACGCTATCGCATATGGTCTCCTTGGAGGGGAGTTAGATGAATATAAAAGAATTCAAACCATATTTATTTACCGGTGACATAAGTGATTATGTTTCACCACCCTTTGATACAATAACGGTTGAGCAGGAAAAGAAATTACGTTCTTCAAAATTTAATATCACTGCACTTAGTCTTCCAGAATACAGGAATAATGGCATGAGCCAGGAAAAGCTAATTCAGAAATGGATCGCTGAAAATGTCATTTACCAGTATAATAAGGATATTATAATTATATTGAAACAGGTATTTTATATTAACAAAGAGGCAACCACAAGATATGGAATCATATCCCTCACAGAAATTGACAGCATGTTAAAGGTTCATGAAAACACATTTGAAAAACAGGTTATGGAAAGAAAAACGGTAATGAGAGAACTCAACGGAGAACCTGAGCCTATATTTATTGTTGTACCTAACAATGGGTTTGACAAAATTGTAAGAAGATATGCTAACAGCCTTGAAGAAAGATTCAAATTTGAGGAACCAAGTGGAGTAGAAAACCATGTGTATTTTCTCGAAGACCCTGATAAGATAGCTAAATTGCGGGAAGCTGTAAGGAATGACCAGGGAATAGTTGCAGACGGACATCACCGGACACAGGCAATAAAGGATATAAAACAAGAAACTGGAGACAGTTTCTGGAATTATGCAATGTCCTATATAACATCAATCTACGATAACGGGTTAATGATCGGTGGTGTTGACAGACTTGTATACAGAATAAACTTTGAGGAAAATCTTCCAAAAATCAGGAATCTGTTTGATGTCACAGTAGAACGGGCAATTGTGGAAGACAATGATTTAAGGGTATATAGCAAGGGCGTATTTTACAGGTTAGTTCCCAAGAAATTCGTAATAGATGAGACATTTGGTACTAAATATCCAATTTCAACAGAAATAATAAACCAGATTTTGTTTGTGGATGCACTGGGTATAAACAAAAATGACATTGAGACTAAAGTAGGATATATATACAACACCACAGACGCCATAAATGCAGTGGATATGCATGAATGTGACTTTGCTATAATAATTCCACCATGGCAGAAGGATGTATTTCTGAAAATGACCCTCGAGGGAGTAATATTCCCACAGAAATCAACATATTTTTATCCAAAAATCCCATCAGGAATTGCTATTTACCTTAAGCCATCGTAGCTCAGCAGGAAGAGTGGCTGATTCGTAATCAGCAGGTCGCGAGTTCAAATCTCGCCGATGGCTTGCTGTTGAATATATAAAATTAATACAAATTATTGATAACTACATAGTTCTAGATGTGAGCTAAATACATCATGCCAAAGCGTTGAGACACAACACTACTATTTTCTTCAGTTGAAATGTGAAGATGATAGAGAAATCCTGATCAATATTTCAATTAATTCTGGCAAGAAAATACACTATCAGAAGAATCTTTGTTGAAGCTCTGAGGAAAAAACCTGCTAAAAATTATTCTACACAAATTCTTTAACAAATATAATTTTATTATCCTTGAACAATATTGCGATCTCGTAGCTCCTGTTTATATCATTAAAACTTGTATGTACAGTCCAGTTTCCGGTATATGTATCATATTTCATTTCCCTTATGTGCATATTTTCCACACCGGAATAGTTGCCGGATATGTATTTCCTGACAAAAGCAGCAGCTTTTTCACGGTCTTCCATCTTTATAGATGAGTGAAAAATATAAAACACTTATCCATATTGTTGCTTAATCGTTCAAAAAGTATTATAATAAGAGTATGCATTATTGAGCATACAATTTAAATTAACCATTGACAAAATGGAAGATTTAAAGCAGATCATCACAGACCAGATCACAAGAATGGAAAATATTTCTCCTGAGACGATAGAGACAGAAGATATTTTCTATTATTCAGGTTTGAAAAAATGGACTGCCAGAGTAGCTTTTGCCATTGCTGGCAAAGACTATAGGGCAAGCATGGATATACTGGAAGATGGGATGGTAACAAGATATCAGCAGAGGGAAAAACATGAGGACAGATGATTGCCCGCTAAGCATTGCCTTAAAACCACTCAGGGGAAAATGGGAACCCCTGATAATAAAGTATCTCTCCATGAATGGGAGTTCGGGATACAACGAAATATACAATTCCATAGAAAATATTACGCCCAAGGCTCTCACAGAGGCATTACGGATTCTCTCTGAGGACGGGATAATCAATAAGAATTTTGTATCAATGAAGCCTCTACGTGTCATATATACCTTAACTGAAAAGGGAAAAGCCATGATGGCTCCACTGGACGCTATTGAATCACTGAATGGAAAGCAGAAAAAACTAAATAGCTAATTTTGGTTAATCCTTACATGTCAGAACGTTCATATTACGGCGGCAATTCCAGGGATCGAATAAATGGCATATCAAGACTCCTTTTAATCGTTTCAGTGGTATTCTTCATCGCTGCTTCCCTTGTAAATAGCATATATACAATAACGGCACATTTCAGTGTTTTATACAAAATAGGAATTTTATTAGTAATCATGTTCGACATTTTCTATGGATCAATAATATTCAGCATTTACCAGTCTGGTAAGTTTGATATTACTGATCGATTTATATTCATGTCACTTGTCCTTTTTTTCCTTCTCTTTTTTTCCGAGATCATACTGGAAATAAGCACAGGTTCCAATATTTTTCCTGCTATAATAGGCTTTGTTGGTCTCGCATTCGGTTATATGTACTATTTCTTCAAGAATGATGAACTTCTTTCAAGGATAATGATAATAATAGCAGCAATGCTTGTATATATAGGCATGGTGGGTTATCCACTTGCACCATATATCTACGTTTTTGGAACGTCATACCTTAACTCCGCCCTATGGGCACAGGCATTCGTAGCCATGGAAATCCTTCTTGTCCTGACGTTCATATTCAAGCCAACTCCAATGATATCGGACTTTATATCAAGTTCAGCAAAGCCTTTTGGAATATTTATCTTCGGCATAGGATTGCTTATAACAGGGGCATCCATGGCTTCCTTCAATGTGGCCCACATGCCAGCTGCACTGGGAGATTCCATATCCGGCTTACTTATAATAGCAGGGATATTCGCTCTAATAACAGGCATACTGTTTATAATAATGTCAATAATGGAATTCTATGAATCTGTAATAGAACCAAGAATTCATTTCATTAGATAAAAATTATATTTAATCAGGTTATTATTAGCTATGACTTTTGAGGACCTGAACGAGTTTATAAAATACCAGGAAAACAATAACGACCTGGTAAGAATTAACGAGGAAGTTGATCCGGAACTGGAATTAACATACATACTTAGCGAAGAGGAGCGTATAGGAAAGAAAAGAACCATGCTGTTCAATAATGTGAAAGGGTCAAGCATGCCGGTAATAGGCAATATATTTTCTTCGGACAAAAAAATAGAGGCCATTCTTGGTGATACTCCATACAATATAGGGCTTAAATTGAAGAATATAGTACGCATTCCAGATGACACAGAATCCATGATATCCCGGGGCCTGGAAATGCTCAAGGAAATGAGCGGGATAAAGCCAAAGGTGTACAGCAGGAAAAACTCTGAATTTGAGGTTGTGGAACCCCATCTGTCTAGCTACCCCATAACAAAGAACTGGCCTGCGGATGGAGGGAGGTATATTACAATGCCCGTTGTCATAACAAAGGATCCTGATACAGGTACCAGAAATGTAGGAACATACAGGATGCAGGTATATGATGATGAAACAGTGGGAATGCACTGGCATATACACAAAGGTGGCGCTGAGCATATGGATAAATACAAACAGGAAGGAAAAATAATGGATGTTGCTGTGGCCATTGGTGTGGACCCACTGACCTTTTTTTCATCCATAGCTCCATTGCCAAATGGCATTGATGAATTTTCATTCAGGGGAATTCTTGCAAAGAAACATCTTGAACTCATCAAGGGTGAAACAGTTAACCTTGAGTACCCAAGAAGCTCACAGATAGTTCTTGAGGGATACATTGACCCCTCGGAAACCAGAATTGAAGGCCCCTTCGGAGACCATACAGGATATTATTCCCTTGAGGAAGCTTTTCCGGTATTTCATATCAAGAAAGTTATACAGAAAATCAATCCCATTTATGCTACGACCATAGTGGGAAAACTGTGGCATGAGGATGTAAGGATAGGAAAAGCCATAGAAAAGATGTTTCTTCCATTAATACAGATACAGATACCCGAAATAGTGGATATGAACATACCGGAGGAAACAGTAGTAAGCAATATGATTGTAGTTTCCATAAAGAAAAGGTATCCGGGGCAGGCAAAGAAGGTAATGTTTGCCATATGGGGAACAGGGCAGATGATGTTCACAAAAATTGTGGTAGTTGTAGATGATGATGTTGATGTCCATGATATGAAACAAGTTATGTGGGCAATGACCACACGCATTGACCCGGTTAACGATGTTTTCATGGTTCCTAATACACCCACAGATTCCCTGGACCATCCTGCAAGGCTTTTTAATTTAGGTTCAAAGATGGGTATAGATGCAACGAAAAAATCTCCAGCAGAAAATTACAACAGGCCATGGCCCGATACATTATCAATGACACCTGATATAGAGAGAAAAGCTGATGAATTAATAAAAAAGCTGGAGCAAGCACACAGCTGATCAGGATATTTTTCTGAATTTAAGGGAAATAAGTTCTCCAGAAATGTTTATTTTTCTTTCATATCCATCGAAATTAAGGGATTCTGCATACTGCTTTGAAATAGAATGCTTTCTATGCTGTGATACTGGAGATTTGTAATATTCCTGCATGAATTCTATTATAAGGAATGCCCCGTTGGTATTTAGTTTTGAAAGTATGTATTTAATATTATTGTCCCTGTCCTGCCAGTGGTGGAATGATAGTGTTGTATATATGAGGTCAAAATTGTTTCCGAAGGGTATATCCCTGCTGCTTCCAAGCTGGCACTGGGCCTTTATATTTGCCTTTGCAAAGTTCTTTTGTTCTGCCTTCACCATATACCTGGAAGGGTCGATTGCAAAAAATTTGGCATCTGGAAATTTCTGGGAAACCATTACAGAGAGCCTCCCGGGGCCAGCACCTAGATCCAGTATTGATGAAGGTTTCATATCATTCATTTCTTCAAGAGCATAATTATAGAGTTTCTTAATAAACCTCCAGGCCATAAGATTGTAAAATGATGCTGTAAAAAATCCAAACTTTTCTTCACCCTCTAGATAATATTCTTTCATGCAACCTTATAATGAATATGGATTATAAATTTTCTATGATAATTGATGGATAAATTGGTTATAATATTTGTGCTATCTTTTAATATGGGATTCAATGGATTTTCATGCAGGTAAAATTTACCGATTTTTACAATCAGTATAATTTTCTCTGGATATTTAATATTCTATATCATGACTGATTTTACAGGAAATTTTTGTAACTGTATTTCTAATTGAGCCATGAAAAAATTAAATTATGTACATATAATGTAAGGTCGTGGATACAGTTATAATGGCAGGAGGAACGGGGAGTAGGATGGGTACAAGTAAAAAAATGCTCCTTGAAATAAATGGAGAAAAAATTATAGACAGGGTTGTAAGGATACTCCATAGCCAGAATTTTAGGATTAGCCTCTGTATAAGTGAAAATACATTATTTCTCCATGAATACCCAGAGGTACGAATTGTCATGGGAAAGGGGAGTTATGCTGAGGATCTTAGTTTTGCCGTAGGTATGTGCTCATTACCCGTTCTTGTAGTTCCAGCTGATGTTATATTTTCTCCAGAAATGATTGAAAATTTCATAGAACAAAGTATTTCTCTGGAAACTGGGATAGTGACCCTGATGGTAAATAATAAATTATCCGGAATATCCATATTCTTCAAAAATCCGGGCAATGAAAACCTTCCTTACAGGAATATAAAAATCGAAAGAGAAGATTTCTTTAACCTTAATTTTTCGGAAGACTATAGAAGAGCAATAGAATATTTAGAAAAATAGCAAAATTTTTTTAACATGTGTACATTTGAGTAGTACTGGACTAGACCGGGGAGCTAGGCACTCCCTGTGACCCGTGCCGAAATGCGGGGGCGACTGTCTGGCGAGGGCAACCAGGCCTTTGGCAGTCTCCATGGAATCGTAGAGTCTCTGTCCTTTTGGATCGGGGGTTTGCATATATAACCTCAAAGGATGATATATATGCAATTTGTCGGGAAAACCCCACTAGGCCCGGAAGGGAACACTGGTATTCCGAACCATCGATGCTGAGAGGGTGCGGGGAGGAGAGGAAGTGGAGGACGCTACCAAAACACCTGGACCGAACCAGATGTGTCCAGTATTATGATTATTTATGTATAAAATCATTCAGGATCCGGTTAACGGACCAGTAAAAATTGACGGGCTGTTCAGCGAAATTGTGGATTCACAGTATTTTCAAAGACTTAGATATATAAAGCAACTTGGGCTCTGCAACCTTGTATTTCCCGGTGCAAACCATTCAAGATTCGAGCATTCCTTAGGCACCATGTTTATGGCACACGAACTTTCCGAGGCACTGGAGATAAAAGATGAGATACCATCCATTGCAGCGCTTCTGCACGATATAGGGCATATGCCATTCAGCCATGGACTCGAAAATGAGTTTTACGGCCTTTACAAAGTTGTCCACGAGGATTTGACGAGAAAGATTATACTGGGAGAGAATCCATATGATGATAGTACTATTCCAGATATATTGGAAAAATACGGTTACAGTCCATCTGACATAGCTGATGTGGCTACTGGTTCGTCGAAAAAATATCCATTATTTTCCACGATGATAAGCGGACCAATTGATGTGGATGAGATTGATTATCTCAGAAGAGATGCATTATTCTGTGGTGTTACAATGGGGCAAATCGACTATAAGAGGCTTTTCAACACACTAATGGTAAATGGTTCAGACCTTGTGGGAGTTGAAAAATCCATACCAACCATAGAGTCCATAATTATTACAAGAATATTGATGTATAATACGGTTTACTTCCATAAAACCTGCAGGATAGCACAGAGAATGCTGGGATATGCATATCTAGACAACGATAAAAAGAACGTGGATGACATGAAAATGACCGATTTCCAGTTCATTGAAAAACTCCTAAATGGAAAATCATCAGAACTGGTTAAAAGGGTTATGAACAGGAACCTGTTCAAGGTGGCATACAGGGGGAATTATACTGTAGAAAGAATAGTGGAAATAAAATCTCTTTTGGGTGATTTACCGGAACATGAATATATTGTGGATATTGTCCCCCCATTATATTTTGCTGGCAGCACCAGGATAAAAAATTATGCGAAGGTACATTACAGAGGCAGAATGGAAAACATAAACAATGTATCATCCATGGCAATGGCACTATCTGGTGAAATGGAAAATAAACAGATACTGGTGTCAGCATCAGATAGAGTATATGGAAAAATAAGAAAATTGATGGTTATAAAATGATATCCTACATCAATTTCAATAAATTATTACATATAATGACATAATTAACAGGTGCTTGTTAACTAATATATAAAATATATTTATATGTTAAATTGTTATTCTATTCTATGAAGAATATGAAGATAATTAAATTATGTGATTTAATTTCCAAGTATCCTGCCTATAGAACGAGTGCTGATAATTTATTCAAAATTATAAACAGTAACGATGATAATAATATACAAATTGATTTTGCTAATGTAATTGGCATAACACATTCTTTTGCTTCCCAATATAAAAAAAACNNAAAAAAACAAATCTTTATGCAATAAAATTGTAAAAGAAGTAAACGAGAATGAAAACGTTCTGAAGATGTTTCAAATCTTAGATAAAACAAAAAGACCTATCAAAAATAATAATATTGAAAGAAAAACCTTTAGTTTATAATCAACAATAATCATAGATATTCATGTTGCCAATATCCTTTTTATTCTTGAATAAAATTCCGAAATGTGTTCGATTTATATTATATTCTGAACTCTGCATCATGGTGGTAAAAGTAGAGAGTTCAGGATAAATCAATAAATGTTATTGCCGCAGTCAATAATAAATTTAAGGAAAATTGCAAAATAAATTGATTTAAAAGGAATGATAACATATTAATTATTTTATAAGAAGTAGGTGTATGCTGGAAAAGCATTGCTTTACAGATATTATAGATATTAATTAATATCTGATCTAATTTTTAGATTTCATAAAAATTATTTGTTTTACTCGATATCAATCCAATATCAATGCGATTAAATAAATAGAAAATGTTATCAATGATGATAACATTATAAAATATATACAAGATGACTAATGTAATAAATGATCTTAAAAAATTACCTGCGTTCAATCTTAATATTGTGTCTAAATATTTCAATTCATATAATTATGCGAAATTATTTGTGCACCGATTAAGAAAAAACAATACTTTATTTGAAATAGCCAATGGAATATATAGTTTTTATAATGACCCAATGATATATGCAACTAATATTTACTATCCATCCTATTTGTCATTTTCCTCTGCATTCCAATATTATGGTATAACAACACAGTTACCATTCAGGATTATGGTGGCCACATTTAAAAACAGGTCACTAAATGACATAGAACTTATAAAAATAAGTGATTTATATGGATATAAAAGGGACAGGTATAACGGCTTCGATATATTCATTGCTGAGCCTGAAAAGGCTGTTATAGATTCCATAATAAAAGGAAATACTCCATTAGATGAATTAAACAATGCAATAAAAATTTGTGATATCAGTAAACTTGAGAGATATGCGGTTAGATCGGGAAAAAAGGTATCCAGGATAACTGGCTATCTACTTGAAATGAATGAAATTGAATCAGAAATTTTAAGGGATTTTCTAGGAAATGACCGGAATATTGCATATACATATTATGAAGTTAAAAAAAATAATTGGATGGTGAGACAACGATTTCAGTAGAAGAACTAAAAAGAGGGGGTATTTCCAAAGGCCTAAAAAATATAGGGTTTATGGAGAAAGATTATTTTCAGGATTTATTACTATTGTTTATATCCAGAAATAATAACAGAGACGATTTCTAAAAACCTCGGTTTCTTAGAGAACTCTAACTTGATAGGTCTCCGCTAACACAGATGGATACGGCTTTTTCAATCAAGAGTCAATGAATTAAAAGATCCCATTTTTGGGTTATTAGGAATCCTCCAGAATAGTATTCAAAGGTGGCATTTGCCTTTTCAAACTTTATGATTTGGCTAGATTTTCGGATGACCTTGATTTTACTGGGAACGTTGATGAAAATTTTATTTACAATGCAAAGAGATTTTTTCCCGCAATGGCTATGACCATCTTCATCATAAGCCCATAAGTTAATACCTCGTAAATGAAGTACACCGCCTCTCCGCCGAAACCATAACTAATAAGATCACTCAAAATGGGTATATAAACATAGAAACTATTCTGACTCCCACTTTTCTTACAAGCCCTGCCACTTATGCATAATTAGTACTACTATTTACAGATAATTACGCTCACACAAACAAAATCACGCAATATAATATTAAGATTTTAATACCTTCAAAATTTTATCTTTAGTTTCTTTTATATTAATCCTGGAAATGTAGGATTTTAATATCTTTTTGTTTGCATTTTCTCTTAAATAATTGAATATGTCATCAGGAATCTTTTCATTATAATAAATGAAATCTATTAAGGTTTTTTCCATGTCTGATACAGGAATATAAAAATCAAAGTATTTAACATATCCATATCCAAAAAACATTTCCCTAGAAATTTTCCTTACGATGTAATTTCTACCATCAAACTGCATTAATCCTGTCCTGACATGCAATGGTGTAATGATTACGGGATTTGTTTCCTGTTCCCAGAGTTTTAACAATGATAATGCATTTTCAAGGCCATAATAAAACGGATAATATGAATAACCTGTTATCATAATATCATCGTGCATACTGTAATAGTTATATCTTATCTTCTTAATTTTATTTGATTTAGATAAATTATATAAAAATATCTTATAATAGTTTTTATTTGCCCCTTTATGGGATAAAAATCTATTAACATCATTCGCAGAAAATATGTATTTATCATTAAATCTTTGGAAAAATTCCATTACATATTTCATTATATCACTCCCTTAAATTTACATATTGTCGGATGTATTCAACTATTTTATTATATGACGGAGGCAGACCCAGATACACTATAGTTTTTAATACATCTTCATCTACGGGTTTTTCTAGGTGATTCAAAAAATTGGATAAATCTGATTTGATTAATTCCCGATCTTTAACATGTTTGATCAGTATATAAATATCATACAAATCTCTTATAAATCTTCTATTTTTATATGCTGCTATTTTTTCTATAATAAGATTTTCTGGGGATAGGCTTAGAACATTTAGGGTATTCCCGTCAATAAGTTCATACTCAATTTCAACAGGATTTTCTGGATAACATTTATGATTTATCTCTATTTTTACATTTGTATTATTTTCGGAAATATTTGAAAATAGTATATTTCCGGTATCCTTTAATTTAAGTAATTTCAATTCATGTGATTTTAATGCGTCTCTAAAATAATTTAAATGTTTGGGAAAAACTGTTGAATATAAATCAATATCTTCCGAGAATCTATAACCAGAGTAACATCTCCAGATAGATGTTCCTCCATGAATTACTAATGAATTATCTGTATTATAGAGTAATAATATTAATTCGTCTTGTAATTTGGCAGTTTCTATTTGATCTCTTTTTTTTAATTGCTTAATAATGGGAAGCTTCATAACCTAATATACCAGAGTTATATAAAAATATAACTTTAGTTCGATTGATTTTAAAAGTTTCAATAAACTGTTCTATAATAATGTATTTGTTAACTATCTTGTAAAAGAGATATCTAGAGTTATGATTAACAAATTATCGAAATGTATCTATTAGTCCATGAACCCAAATATTGTTCCTTAAGGATAATTAATTTCTTTCCTTTCCTTTCCTTTCTCATTATTGAACTTTAGACGCATCACTGGCATAAATAAAATACCTGGTAAAAATTGAATTTGTCTATTTCATTAAACTTTTATCATCATGCAGAGGACGGGATTTGAACCCGCGAACTCCTTCGAGACTAGACCCTTAATCTAGCGCCTTTGTCCTAACTCGGTAACCTCTGCCCTTGGGTATTATTTTTAGATATATTAACTTTAATTATATTATCCACAAAAAAGCCAAAAACCTTATACTTTATTAAATAAAACACAATCATATTCCAAATGATCAGCAGGGATACCTTAGTTATATCCAATCCAGGAACTGGAAAAACCACCAGAATTTCAAGTGAGGTTGTTAATCTCATAAATGAGGGAATAAGGCCAGAAAAAATATTATGCATCACTTTCACAAATAATGCAGTGGCACAGCTTCAGGAAAGCATAGACAAAAAACTTAGAGATGCTGGAAACAAAAATATAACTGCATATGATGTGAACATTTATACATTCCATGCACTTGCATATCAGGAAATCTTTTCATCTAAGCCCACCGGGGATATAGTATCATACAACCTGGCAAGATATCTAATATACAAAAAACTCAGAGACCTCAGGGCATTTAATTATAGCAGGGACTATGTTATAGGCGACATAGTACCGAAACTTGAAAATGCAATAAGATATATCAAAAGTTTCGGGATAAGCCCAGCAGACATTGAAGAATATAAGAACAAAATCATGGAATCCTTAAGGAATAAATACAATTCGGGAATAGTCAAAAATATCAGTCTTGATGAGGAGGAATATCTGTTTGATTACTTTTACCAGGCATTCAAATATTATGAGGAAAATAAAAATAGTCCCGATTTCAATGATTTATTGTTTGAATTCCATAAAATGAAAGACAAAAATATATATGATTATGTATTTGTTGATGAACTTCAGGATGTCAACGACATAGAATCCAGAATTGCTATGTCTACTGGAAATGTAAAATTTTTAGTGGGAGACAGGAAGCAATCCATATTCGGATTCCAGGGAGGGGCACTGTCAGTTTTTAACTCACTGATTGGAAACAGTGAAATATTAAAGGAGGACATGAAAACCAATTACAGGAGCACGGATACAATTCTACAGTACGCAAAGCAATATTATCTTAAATTCGAAAATGATGTACCGGAACTGGAAAATTTTAGAGGAATCAAGGACAGGGGCAGTAAGGTAAAGGTCATTGAATCTGGCTCTCCAGAAGAATCTGTCATGGGGATTATTAACAGCATCCCAGAATCAGATGGGAATATAGGCATAATAGCAAGAACCAATGCACAGATAGACGAAATATCTGCAATGCTGGACAGGTATAATATTAGCTATTCCAGTGATTCAAACGTACACAGTGTGAACGAGGCAAAGAAGGATATAACAGCATTTCTTAAGGGCATCCTTTATGATATACCTGACGATGTAATAAGTGCCATCGTAACACCTTTCTCAGGCATATCCCTGAAGGAAGCATTCAGTATGGCTGAATCAATAAGAAATGAAGAAAGCACAATAGACTCATTTGATAGGGGAAATCCATTTTTTTCATTGAAGAGTAAAAACCTTTCAAGGGAGAGTATAATGAAACTGTTTGATGAAAGGATACTCCCTATTGCATCCTCCATAAGCAAGGAATATTTTCTCACAGCTGCCACGGTAAAGTCTTCCATAGGGGAATTTTTTGATGCGGAACATGAATATACAAGAGAGAATTTTTTCGACTTCCTTGACCTTTCATATTCCGAAAACTCTGGGAAATCGGGTGACTCCAGAATAATCCTCACCACTGTGCACAAGGCTAAGGGACGTGAGTTTGACAATGTCGTATATCTGCCTAGAAAACCAAGAAAATCAGACACGTACATAGATATTATTATATCATCCATAATAGAGGAGGTAAAGAAAATAAATGTGGATGATGAACTGAGAAATGAGAGCATAAGAATTGATTTTGTAGCCTTCACAAGGGCGAAAAAGAACCTTTGGGTATGCACAACGCACAGAGAGGCGGGGAACTACCAGATACCGGAATATTCTGAGGTTTCTACAGATGAAACTTTTTCTGAGAGGCCGGAAATTCCTGAGACTAAAAAATATGATGAGGCTTATTTCCAGTTTGTTTCCGGTGACTATAATGGCGCAATGAATACCCTTTCAACCAAGGAAAAATGGCTCAGGGACATAGTCTATGAATTTTTCAGGAACAAGAATGTCCTTTCCTTCTCGCTGGTAAGCCTTGACAACCCCTTCTGGCTGTTGAAAAACAATATACTGAAACTCAATGAAAAAACGGATGCACTGTATTACGGTCTCAATGCCCATGAACTTGCCGAATCGCTCTATAAGGATGAGATAAAAAGGGAAATACTCATGGACAGGGATAAAAAAATACTTTCAAACATAGAATCGGTGGTGAACCAGATAAAGACAGGTTTCAATATGGAACAGATCGAGGCGGAGGTCTCAGCCATAGCCAGGGTTAACCAGATGTTTACAGAGTTTTCCAGTGAGCCGGATGAAATTATGTTTTATGGCAAGATTGATGCTGTGTTCAGCGACGGCAAAAAGTATGTGATACTTGATTACAAAACAGACAAAACCACTGAAAAGGCATCACATCACAGGGTACAGCTACTGGCATACAAGATTCTTTACTCCATAAAAAACAATATAAATTCTGACAACATAGACACAGCAATAGGATATATAAGTATAAGGGGAAAAATAAACACTCATGAGAATACCACAGGAATAATATACAAAAAACCGGATAAGTATTCTGAAACAACGTTGAAAAAGTACATATGGAGATTTCTGGATTATAAGCACAATCCCGAAAAGTTCATTGAAGACTATCTGAATTATCCCTGCGAGGACACATTATACGAAAGACTGGCTGAATTACTCAAATAATTTATAATATTTATTACATTTTTATCCTTTCAGGATGAGCATATACATTGAAGCTATTTCGCCTAACAAATGAAACAAGCGCCATATTGAATTCAACCGCAAGCTCTATGGCCAGGGAGGATGGAGCAGAAACTGAGCTTACAATCGGAATTCCGTACATTGCAGCTTTTTGCACTATCTCAAAACCTGCCCTACCACTGACCTGCAAAACTGCCTCAGGACTTCTTGCTATTCCCTTGAGAAGCATTTTTCCTATTGCCTTGTCGACTGCATTGTGCCTGCCGATGTCCTCGCCCATGGACAGTATATTTCCTGAATAATCCATTATTGCTGCAGCATGCACACCCCCCGTGTTCTGGAATATGGACTGCTTTGCCCTCATGATCTCAGGTAATTTCAATAGTTGTCTGCAATCAATTGGATTGCCGTGGCCTATAAGATGCCCTGCCTTGAGGTAAATATCGTTTATATTGGTTTTCCCACAGACACCACAGCTGGAATTCACATAGAAATTCCGGTTCCCAATCAATTGCCTATCAAATGATTTTACAGATATGGTCACAATGTTATTTTTTTCGGATATTCCTGCACTTTCAGAATATTTTATGCCTTCAATATCCTCAGGCTTTACTATGCCCTCTGTAAACAGGAATCCCACTGCAAGGGCAAAATCATCCACAGGTGTCCGCATAATCACTGATACATTATATGTTTCATTACCATCATATAATATTATTTCCACTGGTTCTTCCAAGGTCACATTATCGTATATTTTCCCCATTGTGCCAGATTGAAAATGGGTTATATGTCGTTTTATGTAGCCGTTCATTTCTTCTCTGACATTCCTGCTAGAATTTTCAGCAATATTGATATGGGTTCTGCAACATCGCTCCTATGCATCATCCCGACAAGACCCATAAGTCCACTGGCACTGGGTTTTCCGGCATTGTTTATTGAATCGCCGAGCCGTGTCATAAGGTTTACCATCATATCGGGATCAAGCTTGGAAAGCAGATCAAAGACACTCATTATATTTGTCAGTGATTTCTTTGTGGAATCGGAATTGAACTGTTCCGAAAATGTGTCTATTATATATTTGTAATTCGCTGATATTGCATTTAAAAGAGACAGAAAGCCTGAATCGTTCAGGTTTTTTATTGTTTTCAACAGGTTGTTGAAGCCTTCCTGAAACTCTTCAGCTATAACCGGGCTATCCTTTTCTTTTCCATTTTCAATAAATTCTATAGGCTTCGACATTTTAATCATCCGTTAATTTTGAGTAATCATCTCTCTTCCATTTCTCGCTAACCATTATGCCTATCTGTGGATGTGGATTTCCATACCTTGAGTTGTTTTTGGGCAGAGGAGTTCCACCATTTTCCTTTAGTTTTTTAATTTTCACAGGCAGTTCCTTGTAAGCCGGTGTATCTGTATCCGGATCCATTGTATAGGAAGTGAGAAGGTTTACAGTTGAAGCGTCAGAAGCCGCATTCATGGGCATGTAAAGCTCATTTCCGCTGACTCTTTCCGTTATCAGTGCCCTGACCTTTATGCTCCCCCATTTTGATGTGATGCGCACGAAATCTCCGGTTTTTATGTCATATTCTCCGGCAAGTTTTTCCGACATTTCAAGGAACGTGTCTGGAACCTTTTCCTTTATGCCCTCGGTCTTGAAAGTTTCGTTGCCTTCATGGAAATGCTCCAGCATCCTTCCGTTGTTCAGGTGCAGTGGATATTCCTCTGAAACTTTCAGTGGTGGCCTGTATGACAGAGGATAAAGCCTTGCTTTCCCATCAGGGAAATTGAACCTGTCCGCATAAAGGTATTCTGACCCCTGACCATTCTCATTCATGGGCCACTGAAGACTCCTAAAACCCTCTAATCTTTCATAGGACACACCATGGAATATGGGTGAAAGTAAAACTGCCTCGTCCATTATCTCCGAGGGATGCCTGTAGTTCCAGTTATATCCAAGCGCCCTGGCAATGTTCTGTATGATTTCCCAGTCAGGTTTTGTTTCTCCGTATGGTTCCATAACCTGGTAAAGCCTCTGAATCCGCCGCTCCGTATTGACAAATGTGCCCTCCTTCTCAAGGCTTACAGTGGAGGGCAATACAACATCAGCGTATTTGGCCGTTTCAGAGAAAAATACATCCTGTACTATGAGAAAATCCAGTTTTTCTAAAGAGCGACGGATCATATTTGAATCTGGGCCAGTCGATGCAATCTCCTGCCCGATCACATACATGGCCTTAATTTTATTATTGTCAATGTTTTCAATGCATGACACATTGTCTATTCCGGGTTTTGTTGGTAATTTTGTATTCCATGCCTTCTCGAATTTTTTTACGGCTTCCTTATCATTTATGGACTGGTATCCGGGCAAATATGTGGGCATGGAACCGAAATCACTTGCCCCCTGTACATTGTTATGGCCCCTAAGTGGATATGCGCCGGTTCCTGGCCTGCCATAGTTTCCTGTGACAAGAAGCAGATTTGATATTGCTGTGGACTCGTCTGCTCCTGCTGAATGCTGGGTTATACCCATCGCCCACAATATACACATATTTTTTACGCTGTGAATCATCTCTGCAGTTTCTATTATCTGTTTCTCTGGAACTCCAGTAATTTTTGACGTATTTTCTAGTGTGAATGTATTCAGGCTTTTATAGTACTCATCAAAATTGTTCACTCTTTCATCGATGAATTTTTTGTCATGCCACCCTTTGTCAATGATATACTTTGTGATCGAAGATAGTAACACTATATCCGTTCCAGGAGCAGGATGTATGTAAATGTCGGCCCTCTCAGCCATCTCATTTTTTCTCAAATCGGATACTATGAGCTTCTGGTGGTTTAGCTTGTGCGCCCTCTTCACCCTTGTTGCAAGAACCGGATGTGATTCTGCAGTGTTTGCTCCAACTATCATCACAAGTTCAGATTTGTATATATCCTCTATGGATCCTGCATCTCCACCGTATCCAACTGTTCTCCATAGACCGGTTGTTGCCGGTGCCTGGCAGAATCTGGATGAGTTATCAACATTGTCGCTGTGGAATATCTGCCTTGCCATTTTCTGGACAAGGTAGGATTCTTCATTGGTGCCCTTTGACGATGCAATGAACATAATAGATTCGTTTCCGTATTTCTCTGATATTTTTTTTAGTCCATTTGCGGCAAAATCAATTGCCTCATCCCATGATACCTGGACAAATTTTCCGTTTTTTCTAATTAGCGGGTATTTCAACCTTTCATCGCTGTTGACAAAACCCCAGCCGAATTTTCCCTTAATGCATGTTGATATGCCATTGGCAGGCGATTCAACCTCAGGCTGGACCTTAAGTATCTTTCTGCCCTTTGTCCACATGGTAAAGGAACAGCCCACACCACAGTATGTACATACAGTTTTTGTCTTCTTTATCTGTTCCTCCCTCATCTTTGCCTCAATATTGCTTATCTTCATTATAAGACCATTGCCAACAGGTTTTTCAAGATCTTTTCCAAATTCTATAAGATTATATTTTGCCTTCTTTGTGAGTGATGTAAAATAACCTGCCTCCCCCAGCATAGAATTCTCCATGAGTGCATTGACAGGGCACACTGTGACACAATGCCCGCATGAAACGCAGGACGAATCATTTATAGCCTTGTTATCATCCCACACAACCCTGGGCCTTTCTAATGACCAGTCAATATGAAGTGTTTCATTGACCTCCACATCCTGGCATGCCTCAACGCATCTTCCACACAGTATGCACTGGTCCGGGTCGTATCGGTAAAATGGATTTGAATAATCAGCTTCGTATCCCTTTCCGGAAAAAGGGTACTTCTGCCTGGTGACCTGAAGTGTGTCCACTGCACTGTGGAGTGCACAGTCACCGTTGTTGTTTTCACATACAGTGCAGTAAAGGTCATGGTTGTGTAGTATTCTGTTTACTGCTTCCGTTTCCTTAGTTTTTACATCCTCTTCATTGAAAATAATTTTCATATTATTTTCTATCCTGGTGGAACATGCACGGACATATTTGCCATCTGCCTTGACTATGCACGTATCGCATGATTCTATTGCACCGAGAGCAGGATTATAGCATACATGGGGTATATCAATGCCATTTTCCATCATTGCCTGCAATATTGTTTTATCTTTATCGACATCGAATAGCGTTCCGTCAATGAGAATTTTACTTGGATTCATGCATAAAATACAAAATGTAAGTATATAGATATAATGTAGTTTTGTAGGCAACAATAATATTATATCGTCTCATAGAGTGATTAATTATGATACCTGCAGCTTTGCCACCGCTGGCAGTTGGTTTCTTCGGCCTGGGAATTGGCTATTTTGTCTTTGGTGGTTCCGTTTTTTTTAAATTTCCAAAAGAAAGCAACGAAAACATAAACCACGCAATGGGACTATGGGGAATATTCATGCCAGGATTTATGCAATTTCTAGCAGGAACATATATATTCCTGGGACTTACAATATTTCCTGCATTTAGATCTACCCCTATTTTGTACATGGCAGGACTTGCATTCACCTCTTATGGTGTACACTGGTTTGCACTTGGATACAACAAATACAAGAATGCTGATACAACAGTAGATGGATATATGGCAGTTGGATTTCTGTGGATTTCCATAATTGGTGCGGTGGTCTTTGGTTTTGCGCATGACATACCAGTAATGATATTATTCATCCTCCTTGCAGTCGTCTACATAAACGATATTCCGGCAAGCCTTTTCCATTCTCCCGCATGGGCAAGGGGAAAAGCATTTTTCCAACTCGTAACTGGAACATGGCTAATGTACCTTACATTTGCAGCAACACTTAATTTTGCACTGGGATTCCATCTGTTCCTTTAAAAATATTTTATATAACTTTAATATAAGGAAACATGAAAATTTTTTCTTTTTTTGGATCTTCCTCTTCTGGCAAGACCACGATTATATCGAACATCATTTCTCAACTCTCTGGAAGCATGACAATAGGCTATGTCAAGAATATACCCCATGACAACATATCACTGGACACAGAACATAAGGATACGTGGCAGATGGAAAATTCCGGGGCATACAGGATATACGGTCTTGCTCCAGGCAGGACATACAGCATGTTAAGGAGAAAAACAGATATTGATGACATAATAACAAATGATAATGATGTGGATATTTACCTCATAGAGGGATTCAGGGATTATTCAAAATCTACAGGGTTTCTTGTTCTGGGAAATGAAGACTATTTAACGATTCACCATGATTATATAATAAAGGCAAACAATAAAACTTATACTGGAGAGTGTATAAAATATCCGGAGGAGTTTAGCAAAATCATTGGTATATTAATGGATGCATAGTTTTTCCCTTGCTTCCATGAGGTCTTCAACGGTATTTACGCTTTTCAGCTTTCCTGACAGACCTACAATGCATTTCATATCTGATTTCCTAATGAAGTTGCTTATGCTTTCTCCTCCAGCCCTACGGTATTCCTTCAATGGCTCATATATATCCATAGAATATATGGCAAAGAGAGGCTGGCAAAAACCCTCTGAATCATATGCTATGCTGTGTTTTTCATATCCATTGACAATTTTGCCTGTGATATCTCTGTCTATATATGGCATATCACCACCCACAGCAAGAAATTCATGATATTTTCCAATGCAATATAGGATTGAGTCTATGAGTATGCCATCAGTCCTGTCAAAGTCTGTTACCGCATATCTGGATTTCAGTGAATAGTCCCTGGTGAAAAGAATGATATTTTCAAAATATCCTGATTCAACAAGTATTCTGGCTATACGGTCAACCATGGTTTCCCCGCACAGTTCCATACTGTGTTTGTTTTTGAGCCTTCTGCTCTCCTTGGCAAATAATATTGCAATCATTGTGAACCTGCTATTGATTTAAACGAATTCTCAAGATCAGAAAATTTCATGCTTTTTTTGTTTATGTAAATCCTGAAAATTATTTTTCCCATTTCAATAAATTTCAGAGAATACATATCTGCATATTGTTTATAGGTGATTCCTGCATCGCATCTTCCATTTTTTACATAATCGCATATTATTTCGGGGTGATCAAGATATGTGATGTCTTTACCCTTTGAAATCTCCAAAGATTCTTCATAGAGTCCAGAGCCACGGTAAGAAATTGCCATGGTGCGGTAATTTTCCTTTGAGTATGCAATGCCATATGGCACTTTTATGCATATTGATGAATCATATGAAGTTGATTCCGGAATTTCCTCATAGTTCCAGACATAGGCATCTGCATCTCCATTTTCCATGGAACGCTGGATTTCATTATACCCTCCTTCAACAAAGGTAGAAATGGAAGAAATATAATGTGGAAGTTTCTCCATTGCAGGAAGATACTGCCCAAAAATCAATATGGATGGTATGCTGGGAGTAAATAGCCTTACCTTAATATTTGAACCCATGTCCATGAATGATGTCCTGGAATCTATAATGGAATATCCTGTTGCTTTGCTTATTCTGGATATTGAACCTGAATTCCCTAAAACCTGGTATGCCATATAGCCATTGCCATTTCTCACAAGCTTTATCAGCAGAAGGTCTGTATTTCCCTCGTGAAGTTCAAAACGCCCGCCAGTTATTGCATCAACTACCACTTCCGAAAATTCAAAACCGGTTTTCCTGAACAGATTGGGTATTAGAAGTGAATGAAGAATCATCATAGATGAAACAGGAAATCCAGGCAGTCCAAAAACTATTTTTTCCCCTGACATGGCAAAAATTGCAGGTTTTCCGGGTTTCACTCTTATACCATGGAAAATGATTCCGGGTCTTTTTTCCCCAAGTAATTTATATACCATATCATGGTCTCCTGCAGATGTGCTTCCTATGGTAATGGTAACATCGTTCTCATCTATTGATTTGTCAATGGCATTCCTTATTTTGGTGAGATCATCAACAATTATGCCATAATCTTTCACATTAAAGGCAGGATACTTTAAGAGTTCAGCACTGATTGAAAGGCTGTTTGAATCGTATATTTTTCCCTCCTGGTATGGATCACCTGGATACAACAGTTCGTTTCCCGTCGAAATAATGCCTATCCTAATTTTTCTTATCACATTTATTGTACCTATTCCCGTGGATGCAAGTACTGCTATATTTCTTGAATCAACCATTGAATGTGCGTTAAGAATCTTTTCTCCCCTTATCACATCTATCCCGGCATTGGAAAGTTCATTGAAGCGGTTTACTGAACTGAAAAAGAGTATTTCATTGCCATCCGCCTTCGTATCCTCGAATGGTACCATTGCATCTGCCCCTACAGGTATTACACCGCCAGTGGGGACCTTTATGCATTTTCCGTGTCCTGGGAAGTTCACAGCCTTCTCACCTATGTTTGTTTCCCCGGCAAGTTCCAGCCTTACAGGCAGATCATAGGATGCACCAGTGATGTCAGATGCAAGGATGGCGTATCCGTCCACCTGAGACCTTGAGAACAGAGGGAGGTTATTCCTGCTGTATACATCCTCAGCAGAGATTCTGCCAGATGCTTCAGAAAGCCTTATTTCCTCATAGTCTTCCAGAACTTTCATATTTTTTCTGATTATGTCATCCGCATCATGAAATTTTATCAGATTATGAAATATCAATCCCATTTTATATCACCCATAATATAAATAGTGGCCGTTGAACCCTGTGGCAGCCCTTCCATATCCTCATCAATTTTGATTATTGAGTTCCCCCTTATCATGGCGGAAATCATGCCCGAAACCGTTGTTTTTACTGGAACTGAATGCAATTCACCATTTTTTCCAGATGTCTCTGCAATCTGGAATGTGGTAACGCCCACCCTGTTGTGTATGCTCTCATCCATTATTGAAACCGTTTTATGAATGTATCCTATTCCATATATATTCTTTATATACTGGTTAACAAAAACCATGGAGGATATCAGAGCAGCGACAGGAAGCCCGGAAACAGACAGCACAGGTCTATCCTTTATGTTGAACAAAGCTATTGTGCGACCGGGTTTTATGGATACGCCTGAAAAGATGATTTTGCCCTGACTTGAAAGTGCCTCTGTGGTCATGTCCCTCCGTCCAAGGCTGCTTCCTCCCGTGATTATGATAATATGGCATTTTTCTATTATGGATTTAACCTGTGCAATTATGGAGGGCATGTCATCATCGACTATTCCTCCGTCAATGGTTTCAGTATATCCAGTTTCATAAAATGTTCTTAAAAGCATTCCCGTTGAGTTTTCTATCTGTCCGTTCACAAGCTCTTTTCCGGTGTTTATAATACCTATTGATATTTTCTTATATACATTTACACTTTGAATTCCCGTGGCTTTCATTGCTGCAATATTCTGCGGGTATATGATGCTGTTTTTGTTTACTATTATGTCGCCATTTTTTATATCCTCTCCGGTATAAGAAACATTTTTTCCATGGCTTACAGGAGAATAAACATAGACATATTTTCCAATGGTTTCACCATTTTCAGCCCTTGCAACGGCATCGGCACCGTTTGGCATAATAGACCCTGTATATACTTCCATGCATTCACCGCTGGATATAACGTTTCCAGGGGGATCACCTGCGGCTGTGTATCCTTTCGATATGAGTTTTGCAGGGTTGGAGGATGATGCGTTTATTGTGTCCTTTGATAATACTGCATATCCGTCCATTGCAGACTTGTCATGGCATGGTATGTTTTTTACTGATAAAACATTATCATATGATATTTTTCCCAATGCCCTATCAATAGGAATTTTAACTGTACCGGGAAATTTCCATTTTTCAGTAGAAAATGATGAAATAGCATCCCTGTATGATAATAAACTGTCAAATCCCTTCATAGTGTGTTTTCCCATT
>DAUP01000125.1:23076-31678 GCA_002505185.1 Ferroplasmaceae archaeon UBA567
CAGTGGAACAGGAAGTCTCCATGCTTTGACAGGAGGTGGCTCACTGCGAGAACATATAAAATCTGGAAAAATACTTTTTGGTGTCAGTAGGATTTCTCTATTCTATCAATTTTAACCATTTTCAGAGAGTTTAGTATCTTTTCCATTAAAAACAGGGCTTATGTATACCTATAAATGGGCCCGACCGGACACGTTCAGTATATTGAAATTATTCAATTTCGTTTCTGATGACAGCGAATAATCCGAAAGGGTTATAAAGAAAATTCTATTTTAAAACACATGAGATTTACCGTAGTCCTGGAAAAAGATGAGGATAACATATATGTGGCTACAGTTCCTGCTTTACCAGGATGCATATCAGATGGTCAAACAGTTGAGGAAGCCATGTCAAACATAAAGGAGGCAATCCAGGGGTATATAAATGACATGAAATCAGACAGAGAACCCATTCCTCGTGACATCGACATCATTGGAAACGTTGAACTGAATGCCTAGACTCCCCTCTATTTCTGGAATGGACGACCCAGTCAAGTTAGCTTAAAACTTATCACCATTTGGAAGAATACATATGAACTTAGATGATAAATACAAACGGGTCTTATTCGACACAATAGCTGAAATTTATGATTTGGTTAGACCTCAGTATCCCAGGTCGCTGATTGATGATTTAGAAGAGGCTAGCGATCTCCAAAGAAGAAGTAGAATTCTTGAAATTGGTTCTGGAACTGGACAGCTTACAAAGGGTTTGGCTGCGAGAGGGTTTAATATTGATTGCGTTGAGATTGGACCGAACCTTGCAGGAGTTGCAACAACCAGGCTTTCTGAATTTCCCAACATCAGGATCAAAATCGGTAACTTCGAGAAGATGAAATACAAAGCAAATTACTATGACCTTGCAGTTTTTGCCACTTCATATAAGTGGATCGATCCAAATGAACGCATTCCTAGAGTCACCCGTCTCCTACGTGAGAATGGTTATATAGCCATAATTGAGACCCATCATGTTAATGGTGGTACAGAGAATTTCTTCATAGATAGTCAAACTTGTTATAAACGCTATGACTCAAACACCCCAGATACTTTTCAACTTCCAGACCCAACTGGAGTTGTTGCACGAAAATACGAGGAAGAGATGAAAAAATACTTCAACACAGTAATTTCAAGGTTTTATGAGCAGGAAGTACAGTACTCAACTGCAGAGTACCAGAAGCTGTTGAGAACCTATTCCGATGTTCTGGCAATGGATGAAGAAAGTCGCAAAGCACTTCTGGATTGCATAGCTGAAATCATTGAATCGAAATATGCTGGATATGTCAAGAAGAGATATCTTTTTGAGTTATTTGTTGCTAAGCGAAAAACCTCTCCATGAGTCTGCGAATTTTTCATATTATTACTACAAATGCATCAACTTAGGATTGGTTATTCTTTTATGTTGTATAGCAACGTTGTTTGAAATTAGTCTAGTCTATCTTGAACACGTAACAGATTTTCGAGGGGAACCCAACCTTCCTCGTTCGACACCTTTTTGCACCATAACCATCCCTCAAGAATATGAAATCCAACAACAATTTCCCCTATTGCGACAGTTAATTCGATAGAATTATAGTTGGCAGTAACTACTGCGCTTGACGCATCACGATAGCCAAGTATACTTTCCGGCACCCAGCCACTGATACCTAACAGATTTGTGCACCAGAACCACGAGACCCATTTCGTATCCCGTCGGTCCACCATCACCCGTTCACCTGCACTCAATTTCAAAGGTTTATCGTAACTTCTGACATGCTCTTGGATCACGCGGTACCTTACGTCCATTTCCATCTTGTCCCTTGTTTGTTTTGTTAGTCAATATAGCCGTTTAGACGGCCATTAACCACATAAATATAAATGGGCCCGACCGGATTTGAACCGGTGACCACCGCCTTGTAAGGGCGGTATCATAACCACTAGACTACGAGCCCTTAGAGGATAAGTCAATAATAATATAATAATTTTTATCATTTATTGTTCCCATAATCCATAAAGCTTGCACGGTTTAAATATTAACATGGCATTATAGCAACATAATGGCAGGGAAGATAATGGTATCCGGCACAGTATATATTGATAACTCAAAGCTGGAAAATGCAGTTATATTCATCCATGTAAAGGGCTATGGCAGAGCCAGGATAACACATATAGACATAGAAGATCCAACATTTAAAAAGATAATACTTCCCCGGCACAGTGATTATCCTGAAATAGAGTGGAATTCCGAGATAGTGTCAATCCCAGTCAGAGGGCATGAACTTGTAATTATAAGCCAAACTTTGGGAAAACTGATTAAACTTAATGGAAACATATATGTGGGCGGCAAGGGAAAGGGAATATTTCTTGGACTTCATAAAGAACAGATAAAAAGTGTTGAGGAATATGCCGCAAAACTGGGTATTCCTCCACTAAAACATAAAAAAATTTAGAATATTCCTTTTTTGTATTTCTGGTTGACTTCTATTGCCTGTATGTCCCAGGTAGGCTTGAATGATTTAGCAGTCTCCATCAGATGGTCAAGCGTGTCAACGTTCCACTTGCATACAGCCTCATTTTCCTTCTCTCCCATGTAAAGTTCTTCTAGTTTCAGTCCTGCAGGCAATTTCTTTGATTTTGCCATATCCATAACCGTTGTTGTGAATTTCATTACTGCATCCTTCTGGTCATCTTTCCATTTATGCACCATTATTACTTCTGTCATAATTTTATATAGTCAAACAGACTATTTAACAGTTCCCTAAATAATATTTAAACTCTGTTAAATGCACCAAATCATTGAATTAAAAATCTTTATTTAGTATAGTTAATTATTAGTAGATTGCTTTGGTACTCAATTTGATTATAGCAGAGAAGATGGATGCAGGAAGGCGTATATCATACATTCTTTCCGATAAAACCTCTAAACAGAAAAGGGCTAAAAACATAAGTTACATAGAATTTGAAAGGAATAATGAACAGAATATTATGGTTTCATTGAGTGGACATATACTTGGCGCGGATTTCCCCGAGGAATTCAAGGACTGGGTAAAATCGGATCTTGACAAACTCATAGACTCAAATATAATTTATAAAGTAACCAATAGTAGGGCGCACTCAGCTTTAAAGTCTTTTTCAGGGGTTGATAATATTATCATAGCAACCGATTACGACCGTGAGGGCGAACTCATTGGCGTTGAGGCATTACAATTCATAGAATCGGGATATACAAAGATAAGGCGTGCCAAATTCAGTGCACTCACATCCTCCGAGGTAAGAGAGGCATTTGACAATCTTCTTGATGTGAATTACGGACTTGCTGATTCTGCAAAGGCAAGAGAGGAAATAGATTTGCTCTGGGGGGCAGTACTCACAAGATTTTTTTCAGTGACAAGCAACAGGCTGTGGAAGGATTTCATATCAGTTGGAAGGGTGCAAACTCCCACACTTGCACTGATAGTCGACCGTGAGGAGGAGATAACAAATTTTGTACCTGAAAAATATTTCACAATTACAGTAACATTTAACAAGGGCATCGATTTCCTAGGAGTTTATGAAAACAATATAAAAGATGAAGAGGAGGCAAATAAAGTATTCAATGCAATAAACGGCCAAAACGGTATTGTAAAATCATATAACAAAGAGGTTAAGGATGTTTACAAGCCAGCACCATTCAGCACAACTGATTTCCTCCGTGAGGCATCTAGAATAGGGGTAACCCCATCAAGTGCCATGAAGATAGCAGAAAAACTCTACATGAGCGGTTTAATAAGCTACCCAAGAACTGACAATACCGTTTACCAGCGGTCCATACCATTAAAAAGCATAGCCCAGAAATTTCAGGGCACAGAGTTTGATAAGGAAGCAAAAATGGTGTTATCACAGGATAAAATTTATCCTTCGCGGGGAAAGATTGAAACAACAGACCATCCTCCAATATATCCTGTTTCATATCCAAAAAAAGCCCTTACAGGATCATACAAAAGCGTATATGAACTTATAGTGAGGAGATTTCTTGCTACACTTTACAAGAATGCAACCATTGAAAAATCAGGAGCTAATATTGATATAAAGGGCTATAATTTCAAATCTTCTGGGGAAAAAATACTTGACAACGGATGGTTTGACATATACAAATACAGGAAATTGCGTGAATCAAAACTTCCAGAGCTTATTGTAGGGGAAACGGTAAAGGGCAAAAAATGGGACATGGAGGAAAAATACACAGAGCCTCCGAAGAGATATGACGTTGCATCACTTTTAAAACTCATGGAATCACTGAACCTGGGCACAAAGAGCACAAGGCATGACATCATACAGAAACTTGCGGACAGGAATTTCGCCACGGGAAATCCACTGCGACCCACACCACTTGGAATTGGCTTCATAAAGTCAATAACCTCCATAGATTCGGATATTGCAAAGCCAGACATGACTGCCGAACTGGAAAAGGAAATGGACAAAATAGCGGAAAACAAAAAAAGTCTTGATGAGGTTGTTAATGAGTCAAGGTCAATGCTTCACAATGCATTGAAAAGCTTCAGGGGTAACAGGGATGAAATAAAGGAAACAATAACAACATATGCAAACAGGGGTGATACAATTGGCAAATGTCCCATTGACGGCGGAGACATATCATTGATAAAGTACCGTAATTTCTCTAAGATAAAATGTTCAAATGACAATTGCAAAATAAACTTCAATATAAATGCAACCGGGCTCATACAGATGATGGATAAGAAATGCGATGTGTGCTCTCTGCCTATAATTAAGATAATAAGGAAGGGACAGTCTCCGGAGTACAGGTGCATTGATCCCAACTGCGAGTACAACAAAAAGAAGCTTTCAGTGGGCAAATGCCCCTCTGACGGAGGAGATCTGATAATCAGGCAGTCAAGGTACGGGAAGCGTTTTCTTGGATGCTCAAATTATCCAAAATGCACCGTTACATACCCACTTCCGCAGAAGGGGATCATAGTGCCCACAGGTGAAATGTGCCAGTACTGTGGTGCACCGCTGCTTGTAATGGTAAATGGAAAGAGAAAATGGAAGTTTTGCCCCAACATGAAATGTGAATACAACAGGAAGGATAAGGTTGAAAAAAACAAATCAGAGAATTAACAGCGAGCTATTCGGGATTATACTGTTCGTGCTTTCCACGGCATTTGCACTTTACCTGTCCTTCAATTTGAATCAGGTTCCGGGAATAGCTCAGGAATCAAAGGGAATATCGTTCCTGTTTGTAATTTATTATATAGTTTTCATTGTCATATTTACAGCTGCAGCACTGTACATAATAAAAAGGCATGCACAGGTAATGAAGGCAATATTTATTGTATTAATCCTCTATATGATTTTCCTTGTATCATCCATAATTGCTGGCATAGTCTCAGTAAATCTACCGGAATACTATACAATAATAACAGTAATAACAGGATTCTTTGCATATATGCTCATATTCAGAAATGAATGGTATATAACGGATGCTGCCGGCCTTATCATGATTTCAGGTGCAGCAGGCATACTTGGAATACTGTTAAGACCGGATATTGCAACAGCATTGCTTGTCGTCTTTGCCTTATATGATTATATCTCTGTTTACAAGACAAAACATATGGTCACCCTTGCCAAGGCTGCAGTGGACAACCAGTATCCCCTCATGTTTACATTGCCCTCTAACAGGAATATGAAAATAAAGGATTTGACATTCGACAACCGTGGCACACATTCAGTAATAATGCTGGGATTCGGGGACATGGCAATACCGGAGATACTCATAGTCTCATCGGCAATATACAATCCTCTTCACATTGCACTTTTTGCACTTCTAACCCTTGCAGGTGCAATCGGAGCCCTTGTGTTTTTATTTTTCTTTAACCACGGAAAGCCTGCCCCTGGGCTTCCATATATCAATACTGGAGTAATAATAGGTTTTCTCATTGCCATTGCAATAATAAGGATTTAATGCAGGAAAACCCTCTTACCTGTGAAATACAGCGGTATTTTGTATTCATTGCACCGTTTAATTACATCCTCATCCCTGATGGATCCTCCGGGCTGTATGATGGCATCTATACCATTTTTATAGCATTCAATCACAGAATCGTCGAATGGAAGGTATGCATCAGATGCCAGAACAGACCCCTTGACATTGGTTCCTCCACGCTCGATTGCAATTTTTAATGCCTCGATCCTCGATGTCTGCCCTGCACCTATGCCCACTGTCGTCCTGTTCTTCGCAAGAACCATGGCATTGCTCTTTGTATGTGCAACAACCTTCCATGCAAATTCGAGGTCTTTCAATTTTTCTTTGCCCGCTTCAGTACCGGATTTCAATTCCAGTTTTCCGTACCTGTAATCCAGCCTTGACTGCACAAGAACTCCGCCTGATACAGAGGAAATAGCCTTTTCAGGATCCTTCTCCATAGAGCATTTCAGTATCCTCATGTTCTTTTTCTTCTTTAAAAGATTTAATGCATCGCGGTCATATTCCGGAGCTATCAGAACCTCAATGAATTTTTTCTGCATTTCCCTTGCAGTGTCCATGTCCAGCTTCCTGTTCAGTGCAACCACAAATCCGTATGCCGATTCAGGGTCTGCATTGTATGAATTTATAAATGCTTCCTTCAATGTGTCCGCACTGGATATTCCGGAAGGGGTCCGGTGTTTCACTATAATAGATGTAATGTCGTCAAAATCCTGAACAGTTTCCAGTGCTGCATTTGCATCCAGTATATTGTTATACGAAAGTTCTTTCCCATTGAGCTGTATGCCATTGGGTATTCCATATTTTTCATTGAGTTTGAACATGTATGCCTCCTGATCCGGGTTTTCACCGTATCTGAGGTCTGACCTCTCATAACCATGTATGAACAGTTCCTCGGGCTGGCACCCATTCAATTTCCTGTAAAGCCTGTTATATATCTCTATATCATAGTTTGCAGATCTTGAAAATGCCCGGAGTCCAAGCAACTCACGGATTTTCATGTCTATTTCCCGGTTTTTCAATAATGCATTTTTTACCATACTGTAATCATCTGGATGTGAAAGCACTGCAACATTTTTATAATTCTTTGCTGCTGCCCTTATGAGTGATAATCCCCCTATGTCTATGTTTTCTATCATTGCCTGAAGATCTCCTGACTTGGAAGCTTCCACAAATGGATAAAGGTTGCATATAACCATATCAAAATCTTTGTACCCATATTTTGATAATTGTTCATTGCTCTCACCGTCCCTCTTTGAAAGTACTCCTGAAAATATGGCAGGATGCAGTGTTTTCACCCTTCCACCAAGAAGATCGTCAAAACCGGTAAGCTGGGAGGAATTGTTTGCACTAATATTATTATCTTTCAGGAATTTCACAGTACCCTCAGTACCATAAATTTCATCAATGTAATTTCCTATTGAACTTAAAAAATCTACCAGCCCAGTTTTATCATAGACACTTATAAGAACTCTCATAGAACCCTATTAAAAAATGTCTTAAATATTTATTGCAGGAAAATATGGCAATTTAAAAGCCTGTATAAAAAGAGCACATGCAGAATATAATTTTGCTTTCCTGTTGATATCTTTTCTGTCGTTATTCAAAGCCCTTTTATACCTGATTCTAATAGTTTGCCTATGGAAATATTCAAAAAGGAAAGAATTCTTGACACTACCAAAAGCCTGGATGATCTGGTTAAAGCGTTCTCAACCTATTTAACTAACAATGGGTGGAGGGTACAGAGCAACGTAGAATCTGAGAAGGCGATTTTACAGGCACAGAAGTTCGGAATTCTCAGAGGCTTGATAGCAGCTAACAGGGCATTAACCTTTGTATTCACCTCAGATGGTTCGCAAGTTAAAGTAGAAGTTGGTGTTGGCAAATTGCTAGGGGATATTGCAGTAACCGCAATAGAAGTAATCCTTCTTTCTGAAATATTTATCATTGTTGATGTCCCGGAAATAGCATGGTCAGACCATGTGGAGAAGGAACTATTGAATGAGCTGCAGAACATTGCAACACAACAATAATATTATTGATTTAAAATAAACTAAAAATGTTATCTGCCATATCACCATGCACATCCATGGATGAGGAGGATGTTATTAAATTTCTAGGTGAAGCCAGGATAAAAGGATATGCGTCCGGAAAACCCTATTCTCCAGGCAGAATAGAAGGATTCAAGGAATTTTCATATGCAGATGGAAAACTGAAATACACAGATATGTATTCCGGTTCTATTTTCTTTATCGGTCAGGAAACCATATTTGACAATAATACTCCGGTATGGGGCATGGTATATTACGGCGGAATTCTAAATGATGATTATGATGCCGGTGAAGTATATGACTTTCTTAGAAAGGCTTTAAGGGATATTCCAGAGGATCTGCCATTGAGAGGAAAAGAACTTTTCTCTGGCACTAAATTTGTATACAAAAATTCAGTACAGGGCGATATCTGGCATTTCATTGGCTATGAGGAAATTGAACATATGGAAAATACCATCTATGAACTGCATTATTCTGGAGGATATATCGAGTCAACTACCCCTCCCTAACGGAAGGGCATGTCCCGTGAGGAACAGCGCAAGAGTTGATTAGGGGGCTT
>DAUP01000128.1 GCA_002505185.1 Ferroplasmaceae archaeon UBA567
GCCTACGCTACGAACTGGACAGATGCACAACATTGCACAATGTCTTGAGAACGGTTCATCTTTTATCTTCATTAATTTATTTTTAATCGAATCTTTTGTAGTTTTATCTTTAATTTTCTTCAACTCTTTGTCGATTGCACTTGTATCCAGGATATAATTATTGCATGCCATAAAATCGATTAAAACAGATGCTCCAATTCGGAGTTATCTTTAATCAGATGTTTCCCATAGACACCATTTTTACTATTATCTTTATCTATTTTTTCTATTTGTTTTAAGAATTCCTCTGAATTTATTGTTTTATAATACCATGCAAAATCGTCAAGGTTAATTTTATCGTTTAAATTTTTTGCCTCTAAAAAAGGTTCGGTTTTATCTGCAAGGACCTCTAATTCTTTCCCGTTTTTATCGGAGTATTTTTTTATAATAGAATCTATCTCATTCGATATTTTCTTTGGAATATCAATTTCTTCGTCTTGGTTGATATACTCTGACTCTTTAATAATATATCCACCTTCCTGCCGTTCTCCCACCATGATGTTTTCATCCAGATCTTCAATTTTTGGTATATCTTCGGAGTATGGGCCATAATAATAATGCTTGTAAGATAAATCAGAAAGTCTCTCACCATGTTTCTTAACATATTCAAATTCGGTAAGATAGGTTAATTTTTGTAACTTTTTTTGGGGCAGCGGTCCATATCTGCTTAAAATATATTTAACATATATTGCTCCATTTATTTTTCCCATATGAATAAATCTAAAAAGTGTATTAATAACTTTTCATTTTCTAAGAAAAATATATAATTAAATATAATTATTACATTATATAATATTATTTTTATATTACAAAAACTGGATAGAGAGCATATAAATAAAAATAATTTCAATGCGATTTATCATTATTTACATTGAATCTCTATCATAATGCGGAGAGTGGGATTTGAACCCACGAATCCCTACGGAAATGGACCCTAAATCCATCGCCTTTTCCTAGCTCGGCAATCTCCGCACCAACTGTATTATGGAACTTTATATATAATTTATTAAACAAATTAAAAATAGGAACCATTCATATTGAATCATGATTAAACCTGAAGACTCTCTTATAATACTTGTAAATTACAAACCTGAATTTTTCAGGCACAGTTTCAGTAAGATGGAATTTTTAATGGGTATGGACTACATGAATAATTTCAGGGCGAGGTTCAAAATTCCTGTAATATTCACTGAAAGGGAACTGTATTATCCAGTAGGAAACAGGGATGTACTGAATTTACGGAACCGGAAGGAGGAAAACAGAATGAAAAACATGCCTCCAGACTCTGAGTACGACAAGGGTTTTATGGAGGAGTTCAAAAATAAAATAGAGGTAAAAAACCCAGTAAAAACTGAAAAGGAAGATATATTCTATCACAGTACACTGGAGGACGAAATCAGCAAAACAGGAAGAAATACCATACTACTCGGTGGATTCTTCACAGACAAGGACATATTCATAAGTTCAGCAAATGCAAATCTGAGGGAATTAAATACCCTAGTGGTATCTGACATTACATCAACATATTCTGAAAGGTTGTATTTCCAGAGCCTGGAAATGATAAGCCAGTTCGTGGATGTTATAGATACAAGGGATCTGGGAGAATACTTTCCATTATAATTACAGGCAGGAAATTAGGCAAACATTTTAAACCCACAATGTATAAGAGTTTATGCTTGAACAATTATTCAAACCAAAAAGTATTGCCGTAGTTGGCGCTTCATCGGATAGCCTCAAGGTTGGAAACATAATATTCAGGAATATCACATCATCATTTACCGGTAAAGTTTATCCAGTTAACAATAAAAATGCCAACATTGGTGGATTTACTGCATACAAAAGCCTTACAGAGATAAAGGAACCGGTCGACCTGGTAGTTATAGTAGTCCCCAGGGATGCAGTACCTGGAGTTATGAAAGATGCAGCCGAAATAAAGGCAGGCGCTGCAATAATTATAACATCTGGATTTAAGGAAACGGATCAGCATGGTGCTGATCTTGAAGACCAGATCATGTCCATAGCAAGAGAGAATAATATAAGGGTCCTCGGACCGAATACCATCGGGCTCATAACCCCTGATGTGAATGCAACCTTTGCCTTTGCTGATGTTAAAAGGGGAAAGGCTGCAATTGTTGCACAGAGTGGCGGGCTTGGAGTATACATGCTGAATTGGGCACAGGAATCAAACGTTGGGATAAGCTATTTCATCAGTCTTGGAAATCAAGCAGATGTGGACGAAACCGACGCATTCCAGTTTCTTTCAGCCGATGTGGAAACAAGATCAATATTCTCATATATTGAGGGCGTCTCATCAGGGCAAAAGTTTCTTGCCACAATACCTGATGTTACAAGGAGAAAACCCATCATATTTCTGAAGGGCGGTATTGGCAAAACTGGTGCAGCTGCTGTAAAAACCCACACGGGAAGCGTTGCAGGTTCTATGGACATATTCCGTGCTGCAGTGCGGACAGTTGGAGGGATATTTGTTGACAATATAGAGGATATGCTGAATCTGGCAAAAATCGTTCTATCCGCGGAACCAGTATCCAATGATGTATTGATAATCACAAATTCGGGAGGTCATGGAGTACTGACAACAGATGCCATAGACAAGGAAGGCCTGAATGAAATAGAATTGCCGGAAAGGGTAAAGCATGATCTGCTCAGTGTGATACCCGAGCAGAGCACACCAAGAAATCCCATAGACCTTTCAGGGGATGCGGATTACGCAAGATACAACAGTGCCTTAGGCATGGTAAAGGATCTGGACTGCACAAAAATAGTCATAGTACAGTCATTGCCAATGCTCACATGTTCTGATGTTGCAAAGGCAATAGTAAATTACCGCGGCAAGGGAGTAATAGGTGTAACAATGGGTCTTGACCAGAACGCTGCCTCTAAACTGCTAGATTCGGTTTCAATACCTGCCTTTATATTCCCAGAGGACGCAGTACGTTCAATTAAATATATGGTAGACCGCCCCAATCCAATCAAAAAGATACGTACTGTAGAACCCATAAACCAGGCAAAGGATCTGGTCAGTGGGAAAAGCTATATTAAGGATTTCGAGGCAATGCAGCTAATGGATATATACGGAATAAGGACTCCGGCCTATGCAATTGCTGAAAGTGTCCAGGAGGCAAAGTCAAAATCTGATGCTATTGGATATCCACTTGTAATGAAAATATCGCCTGATACTCCTGTCCATAAAACGGATGTGAAGGGGGTAATATTGAACGTGGAAAAGGATATGGTAGAGCATGCGTTCGATGAACTTAACTATCCACGGACAATCATGCAGGCTCAGATAACCGGTGCGGAAATATTTGTGGGTGGGATAAAGGATCCTGTATTCGGCCCCTCAATAGTGGTTGGAATAGGCGGCATATATATGGAAGTAATAAAAAGCCTGAGTTATGGCATATGCCCTGTATCGGAGGATGAAGCATACCAGATGATAAAGGAGAGCAAAATACTGGGCATGCTTACATCAAGAAACCGGGATTACGATATAAACAGCACGGTTAGAACCATATCCAAAATATCCAATATGATCGTTGACCTGGATATAAAGGAAATGGACATAAATCCACTGATGGTCAATGAAAAGGGAGCATTCGCCGTTGATGTGAGAATAGTACTCTAAAATTATTTATAGAAAGATATTATCATTCCCACGAGGAATATAATTCCAATAAATGAATTGGCATTAAAGAACGATATCCTGATGGTCTTCAAATTGGAAGGATTTATTATAATGTGCTGATATATTATTAATCCTATGATAGGCACAAGAAGAATATCGTAATAAATATTTTTTACTATGAGGGCGATACAAATAAAAAGGGCCATTGTAAATACATGGAAAAGGTTGGATATGATAAGCCCACCCTTTAACCCGAATTTAACATTCAGGGTTTTCAGGTTGTTTTTTCTGTCATAATCCAGATCTGGTATAGTGTATATTATGTCAAATCCTGCAATCCAGAAAGTAGATGCAAGAACTACAAGATATATTATGAGAGGTGGATATACTGGGGTTATTGCAAGGAAACCGCCCAGTACACCGAGTCCTATTGTAAATCCCATGAAGATGTGGCGCCAACATGTGATTCTTTTCATCAGGGGATCGGCAATGAAGAATAATATTACTATGGGAGAAAGTTCAAAGACCGTCATGTTCAGGAAGTATGTGGAAATCTCAAATAGGCCTATAAGTGACCCTGCTAGAATATATGCATCCCTCATCCTCATTCTTCCTGCTACCAGTGCCCAATCTTTTTTTCTCGGGTTGATTCTGTCATAGCGCAGCCCCAGTATCCTGTTTATGGACATGCCTGCTCCCCTGGCGCTTGTGGCAGTAATGAGTATTATTATATATTTTAAAATATGATAGGTACCCCCGGATGCTATTATAGCACCTGCATAAATAAATGGCAGGTCGAATACTGTATGCTCCAGCTTTATGAACTCTGTAATGTCTCTAACTTTCATTTACTGCCCGCATATTATAAAATGGTTAATTAATACTAGCTTTGTTTCTATGGGAAAATTGTGGCGGATAAATAATCACTGTTGTGCCCTTTCTCATTGAAAACAATAGATGCCTAACAGTTTGTAATTCTGGTTCTAATTGCAGTTTACTGGGCTGATAAACAATAAAACACTAATCTTCATTGAGGAGAGAAGGATAAAAATTAGTGGTCTCGTTGTTTCCATTTCTTTTATCGTATATTATGTCTAATACGACATTTGTATCGAGCAAAGAAAAAGTCATTATAACACTCAAATCAGAGAAACACTCTTAGATTCGTTTAATAATTTTTCCACTTTTTTAGGAACTCTATGCATATTCGGAGAAATAAACGTATTTAATTGGCTCATTCTATCTATGATAATTTTTTCATTCAAAATGGAATTTTTATAAAAGTAAGCAAGTGTTACTGTACTGAAAACAGTTGACAGAATTTCAGCAGTTATTATAGTTCTATCTATATCGTGTTTCTGCGAATTTTTTATATTATCGGCAAGAAATTTATAAAGGTTAACATATAAATTAAAATAACTATAGAACGCATAATCAAGCTTCCTTAAATTTTGATTGGTTCTAAATTCCTTATGCATATCATCGCTTATTTTAATTGTTTTCGTTGCCATAGTATAATAATATTCTTCGTACAATGATTTCTTTTCCTTCCACTGTAATTTATTTATTTCATCTATAATAATTTGAAAATTGGAATCAATATTTTTGATTTCTTTTATAAAGTTTTTTTGTTCACTTTCAGTTATCTCAAAAACATCTATATCCTGATTAAAAATTTTGAGCAGGTATTCAGTTATTTTCTTAAACCCTTCTTGATTGTTATCAAGATATTCTTTTGTGATACACTCAATAGTTTTCATTAGCCTGTTTTGTTTAGAAAATTTTGAAATTAACGGCTCTATTGGCAATGGAAAATAATTGATATTAATAGAGTTAAAGTCCATAAATGCATATATGAATATTGTATTAAGAATTTCTGCGCTCTATATGACGGTTATATACAGTTGACGCTATAATTTTTTATATCATTTCTTATTGAAAACACCGGGCATCAAAAAGGTTGATATTGTGTTCATTAGGGCAAGAGCGGGAAGGAATACTATGAGCTTGTTGATGTGAGAAGAATGAAGGGGAAAGTAGTAACCATGTATGCGGGTTATCTTGGGGAGTCTCCACGGTCAAAGATTGAACTTACCGGGAAGGATATATTCCCATATGTGGAGAGATTGGTTAGTGCAGAGATATCTGATTTTAATATGAGGGATATACTGAAGAAGATTGGGGTAGACTGTGATATATCCCCAATAACAAAGATTGTTTTAGAGAACGACAGAAAACTGGGAAAGGCTTTCCTGAGGATTAAATGAAGCTCCATTTCAAAACAGCCCTTAAAAGATACCCTGAATGCAAATCAAAACTGGTCATATGCAAGACATACAGGAGAACTGTGAAATCATATAGATTTGAAATATTTGATGCAGTTGTGCATAAGAAATTTTTTCCCTATTCCCGCAACACTTGCTTCAGTCATCCCGGTACATTGTATCAGTATCCTCTCCTCCCTCGAAGAAATTGGACATATCCGTATAAACATCCTCAAAGCCGAACATATCCTTAGAAGAAACCGGAGTTATTTTATTAATGATATCTGAATCTCTTAGTGCTGTTATGACATTCAGAAAATAATCTTTAACGGCATCCGTATTTTCATCCCTGAATGCGTCATAGAGAAGATCCGGATTCTCCTCCCATTCTGAAATCTCCTTGACCTTGTCCTCTCCTATCAGATCGATTTTGTTCAATATAAACATCATGGGAACATAAAATCTGGAGTATACAGAGCCGAAAAGCATTTTTTCAGATATGAAGCCAGATGGCGTCTGTGAAACCATTGAATCCGCCATGAAAGCTATCATTGCCTTTTTATCCGCCAGGGACTTTACCAGCAGGGGACTTCCAGGCCTGAAACTGAAAAGCTCTATTTGTCCTGGTGTATCGAAAATAACATAGTATTCATCATATAGTTCTATTTTGGACTTTATTTTGTCAATATTGTCCAGGAGAAGGTCTGCTGCAACTACCTGTGCCCCGTTTGGACCAAGTGAATATGCGGACATAACCTCATTTAATGATATAAATTCCCTTATGTCTATGTCCGGTTCATATGGCAGATATTCCGCTCCCGGATCCAGATTTACTATTATCGCATCATACTCGTTCTGTATAAGCCAGTCCTTGAATGCACCACAGAATGTTGATTTACCAGTTCCAGCCGGCCCTGTTACAAATAATGACCCTATCATAGGTGTTTATTGCTTGTCGTTATTTAAATGATTCCAGTGTGGTTTCTTCTGCCTTTGCCGGTTCAGATACATCAAATGTGTTGTCTATGGAATCTATAAGGCGCCTTATCTGGTATTGCAGGTAGATGGGCAAATTATACTCATCCATGACCTTTTCAGTTTCCTTGAGATATTTTATAATGCTTCCGTGGTGTATTGTCAGTATTATATTGTCTGATCCACATTTAAGGCATTTCCCGGAAAGCGGGACGCGGCGGAATTTTGTATTGCATTTTGTGCACCTGAACTCCTGTGTGAAGAAACTTCTCATGTTCCCGAACATATCTGGAAGGAAATGTGATGATATGACCCTTGCGGCAACATCGTTTTCGTCAACTGACATTAGCTTTGTTGCCAGGCCAAGCTGTTTTTCAATCTTTTCCTGCATGGAATCTATGGTTTTATACGCTGACATTAACACTCCCTCGTTGAGGTTTGAGGTATCAAAAGAAAATCCAGAGCTCGTGTATATTCCCTGCGTTTCGATCTTTGACTTCATTGTGAGCATCAGATTTTCAATCTTGGAAGGTGGTGTGCCCTTCTCTGTTTCTTCATAAAATTCAAGCGGGTATTTCCAGAGGGTATCCACATTCATTGCCTCCTTATCTACCTCCTCCGGGTCAAGAAGAACGGTAAGCACGAGTGGCGCATCCATTAACCCCCCTGTGGTCGAAGGAAGGAAATCCCTGGAAAAATCCAGTAGCCCCTCGAGGAGAAGCATAATGCTGTCCTCATCTCCATCGCAGTTCCTTCTCTTTGCCGCATGATAGAAAGGATGGGCATAGCATCCGCTTACCCTGGAAAATCCTATTACTCTGGATACTATTCCACCAGAGGTGTGCGGTGCCAGTCCAATAACCAGCTCGCCGATAAGGTCGTTTATGTCATGGCATGAATAATAGGGCTGAAGATTGTAATATCTTACCAGCATGTCGTCCACAAAATTAGCCACATTTAACAGGTATTTTGCTGAATCCTCTGGTATTATAATGTCCTGTGGATATATCTCGTTCAATTCCTGATCCGGATATCCCAAACCAACAAGTTGTTCTGATGAAAGATTAAGCTCACTTTTCTTGAAATGGGTTATGGGTATATCTGACATATCATATCTGCAGGTTCCGTCCTTGTTTATACTTATATCATGTATGGATCTTAAAATACCCTTTTCCAGAGGTTCTACTGCGCTGTTTTTGGACATTAATTTCTTAACCCCCTTAAGATCCTTTACCTGTTCAGGTTTTATGTTCAGCCTTGATTCGGCTCTTTCCAGTATTGCGCTCAGGTCTATATTCATTTTTTTAATCTTTTTCTGGTTATATGTAACGGAACCACAGTTTTCACATACTGTCAAAGGTGTTTCATTTCCACAATTTTTGCATATTCTCTCGTTTAACTCTATTGCATATTCACTTTTGTTCTTTGCAGCATTTAATATGGAACGCCTGTTGTCACCGTAATTCAGTATGGGGAACAATGAATGGACCTTTGGCTTCATTTTCCGGTCACCGGCCTTCTCTGGTCTTCCAAGCCTTGCTCCCACGCGTACAGGTGACCTGGCCTTAATTATCATTCCTGAGAGCTGGTTCACAGCCTCAAGTGCCTTATCAGAATTGTAAGACCCTTTCTTTACAATTATGCTATTTTCTATTGAAAATCCCGTTGACACAAGAAGCGGATAATATTCAGCAATTTCAAGCGAGCCTGCTTCAGGCCTGAATTCTATTCCCAGTTTTATTAAAATATCCTTTGCATTATTGTCAATATAAAGCCTGTCATTATGCAGGCGGGACCTTCCAAGCATGGATATAAGCGAATTTAGTTCATCTACTGTAATGTCATGCCAGTAATAATCATATTCTGGATATAAGGGTATATTATATTTTTTTGATATTTCTACTGCCTCATACTGGTCTGGCTTTGTTTCCATATACTTTTTCAGATCTTCATTAAGGTAGTAGGACCACCATTCCACAGTGAATGGGGACGTAACAAGGTTTTTGTTGTTTTCAAGAAAATCTCCATATGCAATGAGTATTTCTCCAAGATCTGTTATTACAGCTATATCATCCTTTACTGCCTCTGCCTCCTCAATGGTTTTGATTTTTTTATGTTCTCCACTTTTAAGCAGCACTGTTGGGCCATCAATGGTGTTGCATGGTGTTATAGCTGCTGCCTTGCCTGGCAGTTCCACCTTTATCTGGGACCCTATTGCTATGAATTTATCCACAATATACATTGAAACAGGATTAATAGATGCAGCCGCCAGACCGGAAAGCCTTGATCTTCCATACCTCAGCCTAAACCCTCCTGCCCTGTTGGGGTATCCAAAGACAGGCCTTCCAGCAATTATGTCCCTGAGGTATTTCTGTGAATTATCTCCCTTTTCTTCTTTTTTGTTCTTTCCTATGTTTTCAAGGATATTCCATTCCTTCATATTCATAAGGCTGGTATACTTCAGGACTTTCCTTGATTTCTGTATAAGCCCCTCGCAGAGGACAAGACACATACCCCCGCGGATGCGGTTTGTGGGTATTCTCTTCATGTCTCTGTGACCTGATATTTCCTCCTCTTCGCTGCCCTCTCCGTCTATCATTACAGGTGAGTTCCCGATGACCAGGCGTATTTCTTCTGGAGTGGGAAGATATTGAAGGTGTTTCGACCTGTTATATGCCTGTATCTCCTCAATATAACGTTCTATTTCCTCCTCTGTTGCCTTAAAACTTCCTATATTGAGCTCCCTCCGGACAATGTCGGCCATGAGTACACTTAATGCCTGTGCTGTCCCTCCTGCACTTCTTATGGGTCCTGAATAAACAATATCAACATATTCAGTGCCATCATCATTTGAAACTATGTTTATTTCCTTGATTCCCTCAAGAGGGGCAACCAGTATTCCCTCAGTAAGTATGGCAAGTCCAACACGGACGGATTTTTCAAGTGCAAGCCTTCTATCATCCTTAAGAATCTCGGCAACTTTTCTGGATATCTTGAGCGATACCTCCTCCCTTGAAAGTGTTTTGCTCAATTCCCTTATATCATCTGCTATTCCATCAATCTGTATTAACTTCTCAACCCTTTCTGCCATATCGTTTGCGAGGGGTATTTC
>DAUP01000078.1 GCA_002505185.1 Ferroplasmaceae archaeon UBA567
TTTAGGCTTTCAAACATAGAAGTGTATTATTATGGGTTATAAATAATTTACTTCCGCAAATTTTGACTCTTCCGTGGTGTTAAAATTCTTTGAGCGGATAATTTTTCCATTTACCATAACCGATTCTACATTCTCAGGGTTGGCTGAAAACACTATATTATTGACTATATTAGAATCATTATATGGCATTGTATTGTATTTGTTCATGTCAAGTATAACCAGATCGGCAAGGTATCCCTCACGAATTATTCCTATGGGGGATTTTAATGCAATTCCCGCATTTCTGGTGGCCATATCCATGATCTGCTGTGATTTTACAGTGTCGGCTGACCAGCGGTCGTTGTTTATTGATATTGCGGAATATTTCATCTCCTCAAACATGTTCAGAGAGTTGTTGCTTCCTGAGCTGTCGGTTCCTAGAGAGACGTTCACATTATTGGATAACAGTTCTGGTACAGGTGCTATGCCACCGGATGAAAGCTTGGCATTGCTTATTGCATTCCATGAAACTGAAGTCTTATATTTTGAAAGAATCTTGATTTCATTCAACGTAATCCAGACGCAGTGGGCAGCAATAATTCTATCTGACAGGAAACCTATTGCGCCAAGATGTTCCACAGGCCGTTCGTTATGTGTTTTTACAAAATCATATACCTCTTTTCTGGTCTCAGAAAGATGTGTGTGCACCATAACGTTGTATTTTTCAGCCAGTTCTTTTACGCGGTAATAGTTCTCATCAGATGATACGTATATGCCCTGAATGCCGGCCATAGGAATTACAGTGCCCGGGTGTTCCTTTCTGATAAAGGCCTCTGCATTTTTTACAGGGTCGCCTCTCTGTGTAGTAAATTCCTGATCAAGGGTGGCCCATGCAAGGAAGCCTCTCATGCCGATTTTCTCCACAGCTTTCTCTACAATATCTTCTGAATAATAAAGGTCAACAAAGGATGTGGTTCCTGAGTTTATCATCTCGTTCATGCCAAGAAGGCTGGAATTATAAATGCCTTCATCTGTCCGCTGTGAATCAAGTTTTGACGTTTTGTCCAGAAATTCTGAAAGTACAATGTCATCGAGTAACCCCTTGAATCCACTCATGCCAACATGTGTATGTGTATTAATGAATCCTGGAATGATAACCCTGTTTTTAGCATTTATTTCCTCATCATGGTCTGGTTTCTCTTTTCCCACATATGCTATTTTATTTCCCTCTACCAGAATGTTGCCATGTATTATATCCCTGGTATCATTTTCTGTGATTACTGTTCCATCCTTGATCAGAATACTCATGGGAGGTAATCCCAATATTATTAATAATTCTTTATGGGATTCTGACTGTTAATGGACAATACTACATATTCTGATATTATGTTTTTATAGGATTTATGGAGAAGTTTCACACCTTAAGAGATGCCTGTGAGTTAAGGACACCTTTTAGGCATCTCAGTACTCTGCTGGGATTTGAAACGTGCACATTTGAAACGGCATTCTGCTTCCTGTAGTTAAGAACTTCTGTTCTGTATTGTTGAATTTTCCCGAATATTGGTTTTCATACGCCCAGACAGTGCAATTCCAAGTTCAAGTGCTTTCATGTTAATGCCGAGTTTTTTCTCGGGAAATGTGTCTTTTAAAACATAAACAACTTCATCGGCAGTCATGGGAAATAGATTTAAACCAAGTGCTACACCGATCATTACTATGTTAACCGCTTTTGATGATCCTGCTTCCATTGCTATCTCTCCTGCCTCAACAGGGTATATCCTTGTTCCCATGCCGTATTTTTCCATCAGGTCCTCCAAGCATGGATATTCCTTCTTATGCATGCTCAGGGATATTGGATTGATTTTCTCTGTGCTCATAAGTGCTGTTCCAACGTTTTCAAAGGATTCGATCGCACGAAATGTTTCTATTAATTCAAGCCCAATGACAAGATCGCAGGAACTCTGTGAAATAATGGGCCCATAACAGTCTCCAATCCTCACGTCGACTGTGACAGAACCGCCTCTTTGCGAGAGCCCATGAATCTCTGACATGATAACTTTTTGCCCTGACCTCATTGCAGCTTCTGAGATTATATTTCCTGCGGTTATTATCCCCTGCCCACCAACCCCAGCAAGTCTAATATTATAAGTCATTTCTTCACCTCTATTGCATTGAATGGGCAGACAAGTGGTTCAGCACATACCCCACAACCATCGCAAATCGAGGGGTTAATCTGTATCTCACCCTTTTCTATAAACAGTGCTGGACACGAGAAATTCTCCACGCAATTCATACATTTGCCGCACTTATCCTGGTTTACCGTATAAATCTCAATTTCACCATTCTTACGGAGTTTTCTATCACGAATTATGGCACATTCCCTTCTTGAGATGATAACTGAAACTCCGGTCTGGTGCAACGACCTGTTTATAGTTGCAAAAGACTCCTTGAGATTATAGGGATCCAGCAAAGATACATTACTTACACCAATTCCCCTCACAACATCCTCTATTGGAATTCCAGTAACGGGCTTTCCATTATAATCCAATTCATTCCCTGGATTTGGTTGCTGACCTGTCATTGCTGTTGTGCCATTATCCATTATAATAACAAGCATGTTCAGGTTGTTGTGCACGGCGTTTATTAATGGCGGAATGCCAGAATGGTAAAAGGTTGAATCTCCTATGAATGCTATGACCTTCTGATCGGTAACCATGGAAAAACCATTTGCTACACCAATAGACGACCCCATGGATATTAAGGTGTCTGCCTCATCAAATGGGTCATAAGTACCAAGTGAATAACAACCTATATCTGATGCATATATTGGATTTTTGATGTTTGACATTCTGACTGATCTTTTAACCACGTAATAAGTACCCCTGTGGGGACATCCTGGGCATAGAACAGGTGGCCTGGGTGGGAGATCCACTCCTGTTTTTGGTGATTTGCCCTGAATATATCCTGGCATATTTAAAATTCTGGCCAGGGATTGAAGCACAGCATCCGGATTCAGTTCATAAACTAGGGGAAAATAACCATCAAGTTTTCCATAGATCCTGGTTCTGATTCCATTTATCTGCGCAATTGCCCTGATCTTTTCTTCCATGTAGGGGTCCAGTTCTTCAACTATCACCACTTTATCATGTTTTCTCAGAAATTCGGCAATCATTCCTCGGGGTAAAGGGTTGGTGAAGCCGATCTTCAGGACGTCTATTTCAATAGAATGAGAAGCTACTGCATCCATAAGGGAATTGTATCCTGAACCTGATGTTATTGCACCAATTTCACTGACCATGTTAGATTGCGCCTTATTCATGAATGACATGTCAGATTCCACTGCAATTTCACCAAGTTTTTCCATGAGCATTTTTTTCAATCCAATTGCGTTGACTGGCAGGCTTACAAATCTTTCTGGATCTCTTTCAAAAACTCTTCTGGTTCCCTTTATTTTGGGTATTTCTCCAACATTGACCGGACCTCTCATATGGCTAACTCTTGTTGTTGTCCTGAACAGGACTGGAATATGGTACTTTTCGGAAAGTTCAAAGGCTGCTTTCACGAAGTCTTTGGCCTCCTGGGGATTTGAAGGTTCAATCATTGGAATGTGTGCAAGATCAGCGTAATGCCTGTTATCCTGTTCATTCTGTGAAGAGAACATTGAAGGATCATCGGCTGTCATGATTACCAGCCCACCCCTTGTCCCTGTATAGACAATACTGACGAAGGGATCGGACGCAACATTCAAACCCACATGCTTCATGAAAACCAGTGATCTCATTCCTGAAATGGAGGCGGCAAAGGCACTTTCAAGTGCCACTTTTTCGTTTACTGAATAGAGAAATTTGATCCCCAGTTTGTCTGCAACATGAGAAAGCGTCTCTCCTACTTCACTTGAAGGGGTACCCGGATAACTGGATGCAAATTCGATTCCAGCCTCGACTGCTCCACGTGCAATCGCTTCGTTGCCGAGAAGAAAAACTGGGTTCTTTTCAATTTTACTATCAATGAACTGGACAAGGTCTGCCATATATATCATATAATTATAATCAATCTCTAAATTAACAGATACCCTTATATGTAAAGTTAGACAATATTTGCCACGGTGAGCTGTCTCATGCTAAAGCAGTGAGTAATCCTGTTTCACCGATAGAACTTAAACTTACATAATGGTGTTGTGATTAAAATTATTATACGAGATGATGTATAAGCGAGCCTCAGATATCCAGCTTGAATACAAGAAGGACTTACCAGGTCTTTATTGAGCTATTTTATGAATTCGTGCATTCATACCTGATGACGCATAATCTGCCCGAACTGAAAAATCCTGTTAATCTAGATGTAAATTTATATGTCAAAATTAAGTATTGTAACCACAATTGTATATGGTTAAAACCATTATACCCGAGTATGCCCGAAATAGTTACAGGGGCATGCATACTATTAATCCACAGAAAACATTTTAACGGTATAATTCACTATTGCCTAGGGAATAGGAGCTTGCAGAATAATTAGAGTTGAACATGCAGGCATATATTGAATATGGATCTAATCAACCCTTAATGGGTATATAAATGGGTGATTCATACTTATTATGCTAGGCAGTGAATTATTGCCTAAAACACCGTCTCGTGAGAAATATTGTATGTACTAGAGGTGAAAGTTGATCTATACGTGAAAGAGTTGGTATATATATAGAAAAGATCTTGGAATGAAGAGACATTTCATCGATTTAATCAACACAACAATAGTTCCTGATCTGAACAAGGCACTTGCAGAATGGGCAAATAACCGGCCCAAGGCGGTGTTCTGGTAATCCCAGGATTTCAAGAATCCAGAATAATTAAGAGACAATGAAATTCTCTCTTGCCTGGGAATTCACCATACCAACATTTCTATGGGAGTGAAGAAATTGGATTGCTTATATACCCATCCAATGTTTAAGAGAGACTTGAATATTCATTATGGAAATATTTTACATTAATACTTTCACCATTGTTGTTGTATTCTGTATTATTATATGGGTAATAGTAGATGATCAGTGGCAGGAATAGTATTATCACAATTATAATCGAAATTATTATTTTATAATGGGATTTTAGGGTCATGGTATCACTCATAAATATAATATTCCTCAGAAATCATTCTTGATGGCATTTTTATTATAGTAATATTATTAGCACTATTGTCCTTGAACATACTCAGATTTTCGCCGTTTAAATAATATATCTTATACCAATCCCCTGGATTTGTAAAGAAATAAAATTGACCGTTTTGTATATTTACAATTTTGAATGAACTTGTGTTAATATTGTAAACAAACATTGTTGAATTGTATGAAACATTATAATTATGATTTCCATCTGAACATCCCGGTTTTAATCCCACTGTGCCGTATATTGCACTCTCCTTCT
>DAUP01000045.1:0-12377 GCA_002505185.1 Ferroplasmaceae archaeon UBA567
AGCCCCCTAATCAACTCTTGCGTTGTCCCTCACGGGACATGCCCCCTGCGTGAGCTAGGGTAGTTGACCAGCAGACTTTTCAGTTTTTCAAGGTTTTCAGCATAGTGCTCATCTCCACCTGGAGTTTCCATAATCATGGGTATATTATTGAATAACCTGTCATTTATTATATTTGCAAATCCCGTATCTCCTATATACCCCATACCAATGTTTTCATGTCTGTCCTTCTTGGTTCCCAAACCGAACATTGAGTCATTTATATGCATAGCACCTATATGATCAATAATACCATTTGACTTCATTGTTTCAATGTTTTCTTCATATTTATCCTTTATATCGTAACCTTTAGCAAACAAATGGCATGTATCCAGGCATAAACCGATTTTGTTTTTTGACAAATCCATCATTTTAGCCATTTCTTCTATTGTTGCTGGAACAGTACTTCCCTTGCCGGATGAATTTTCTATGAGTAACGTCACATTTCCCGTTTCAATGGAATTCATTAATTCCATTATGGAATCCATGGCCCTTTCTCTGTCTTGGTTAGAACCAGGATGCAGTACAAGTTTTTCAATTCCCAGACTGTTGCATGCCCGTACTTCATATTTCAGATCCTCGATGGACTTTTGCACAAGTTCCCGGTTATCTGATCCCAAATTCAAAAGGTACGTTGCATGCACAACCGGAGTTTTCAGATTAAACTTTTCAACCTCTCCTCTGAAATTTTTAGATTCCTCCTCAGTGATTTCCTTATACTTCCACTGTAGGTTACTTTTTACAAATATCTGGAATGTGTTGAACCCAAAACTGGCAGCGCGTTTCGGGGCAAGATCAACGCCTCCTGCAATGGAGACATGTCCTCCAACCAGTTTGTTGGTTTCACTGAAATCACATTTTGATATCATCATTCATCATCATATTGATAAATTGCAGTACATGCAATGAAAGTATTGGATTATCAGTGTAGCCGCATGCATCAAGGTCAGCGCCTGCAAGCATTGCACGTGAATCGTCGCTTGCCACATCTGTTGCTATAAGCCCCTCTTTTCTGTATACTATTGTATTGTGTGGCACCCTTTTGTTGGGTGGTGTAATAAAAACTACCTTTACACCTCTTTTCAGAGCATTGTCAATATTCTTCTTCAGTTCGCTTCTGATTTCCCTGATTCTTGGTGTTGCTATAAGAATTTCCCTTTCCGTCAAATCGAACATTTCAGCCATTTTATTCATTACCTTGGATCGTCCATAAATAGTGAATACAAGCTGCGGGTCTCCTTTGGATGGAAGTACATCCTGGAGTTCCCTTAAATCATCAAATAACTTATTTACATCGTTGATAAAATTCTCCCTTATCTTGCCCATATCCTCCGGTTTGAACATTCTGGGCCTACCCTCAGTTTCTCTTGCAAATCCCCTGGAAACAAGGGATTCCATAACCTTGTAGGCTGATGTTCTCGGGATCCCGGCCGTGTCCGCAATAGTATCAGCGTTTGCCACACCATGATACACTAGTGAGGCAAAAGCCTGGGCTTCATATGACGAAAGTCCAAGGATTTTAAGCATATTTGCAGTTTTCATAATATGTTCTGGATTAGCTTCCATAACTAATAAATGCATTATTAATTTAAAACATTTTCCTTTTTCCACTAACTTACAGCAAAATTTGTTAAAAAAATTAATAATGAAATTCAATTCCTAAACTGAAAATCAACGGTGCCGTATTCTAAACATGCAGGAGATATTCAGTAGATTCCAGCATGTACTGCAGGAGATATATATCAGTTCAGTAGTTGTTGCTTTGACATGAACCATCGTGTCCATTTTATTATGAACTTGTAAAATATTGTATCTAAAGCAATTTGTATATAATTTGCATGTAATTTGTATATAATCTACCAGAAGAAATTAATAATATGACCTATTTATTAAAAATATGGCAAACAAGGTAATTGATGTACTAAGATGGCTTGGTATATTTGGTGCTTCAATATGGGCCGGAATACACATGACATTGCTAGGATTAACACTACCCTATATAGTTAAAGCTTTTTTCGGCTTTGTAATTGCAATTTCAATAGTTGTGGCAATGATATATGTTAGTAATAAAAGGGAATTCTATCTGCCTGCCTTTATTTTTTATATACTGAATACAATACTATTGCTTGAATCCAGGTTAGCTCCAGCACCACTTTTCAATAAGAAACTTCCGTGGACAGCATCTGCTGTAGATGCTATAATACTGGATTTTATAATGATAATAATATCAGGAATATTATATATCAAAATAAAACAATCAAAATAATTATAAATTATACCATGACTGTTCAAGGAATAAAGATACGTTGATTATATGAACACTTTCACCTGTTAACTTTTGTTAGGCTGGACTTAATTATCGTTAATAGCTTCCTGTAGACTGGGGCTCTTGGGTTAACCTTAATGGCCTGCTCGGCAGATTTTTGAGCCTCATCTAGGTTTCCCACTAAAAAAAATGCTTTTGCTTTAGAATAAAATAGAAAAGCGTCTCGGCAGCCCATGCTCTCAGCTTTTTGGAAAGCAACTAAAGCTTCCGTTGGATTACCGGTCTTCCTAAGGGAACTTCCCAGGAATAAATAGGCATTTATTAGTAGTGGCCGTTCAATTTCAAGGCTAATAGCCTTCTTATAACAAGGAATCGCATCACCTTCTTTTGATCTGTTATCGAGTGTTATTGCGAGGTAGTACCAGCCAAATGGATCTTTTGGATTCTTATCCACATAGGAAGAAAAAACACGTGTGGCCTGTCCAAGTTTCCCCTCTTTTCTTAGTTCAATGCCTGTTCTTAATTCTGGAGTATCCATTTCACCTATTATCGCCTTTAATTTAGCATTCTCTTTTAGTAGGGTTTTATCAGGGGCCTTTCCAGCAAGCCCATTTCTTCCACCCTCAAGAAACTGTTTTTTCCATCTATAAAACATTGATACTGCTATTCCATGTTCCCTGCATATTGATTCTATTGTAATACTAGGGTTCTGGAATGATTCCATTATTATATTGTATTTCTCCTCTCCAGTGTATTTTTTTCCTGACATTTATATCCCTCACTTGAATGTTTATATAAATCATATGTTATATATATCTTTCCCGTTTTTAACCTTAAACTATTCATAACCAGCAAATATCGCATTCTTTTCCATGGTGGATAAATGTTCATACATCCGCTCCTGGTTGATTTCAAGTGATTGCAACGGTATCTTTCATTAACGTTTCTGAATTAATACAATTTCAGGGTTTCTCTGGAATCGGAATCATCCGAATCCATGATTTAATAGATAAAAAATTTAAGTCATGAAAGACTATTATAAATATGAACTACATAGAATCACATTTCGAGAACATGCTGTCAGGTAAAAAGGTTATAGTAGCAAGTTCTGCAAGTATATCAATATACAGGATTCCCGACCTGATCCGGGATCTTAAGCGTGAGGGGGCATCAGTGATATCCGCAATGAGCCCGTCCGCTGTGTCCATGATCGGGAAAACTATTATGGAATGGGCAACTGGAAATCCTGTGCTAACAGAAATAACAGGAAACATAGAGCATATATCAATGTTTGATGACAATACAATACTTCTGGTTGCTCCTGCATCCTATAATACCATAGGGAAGATGGCAAATGGGATATCAGATAATATTCCATCATTATTCTTTTCCTATGCACTGGGCCATGGGAACAGCATAGTTGTTGTACCTGCCATGCACCGGGATATGATGGAGAATCCAGTAAATAAGGAGAATATTGAAAAATTGAAAAAGCATGGTGTACTGGTTGTTGATCCTGAATATGATGATACCAAAGCGAAGATAGCCGACAACGATAGGATAATAGACTATCTATGCAGATCGGTTTTTGGTAATGAGCTCAGGGGAAAGAATGTATTGATAATTGCAGGTAGAAGTGAATTGCCCATAGATCCCGTCAGGGTTATAACCAACAGGTCATCAGGATACACCGGCTACTGGCTGGCAAGAAACGCATTTAGACTGGGAGCCTCAATAATTACATATGTGGGAAATTCAGAATATGATATTCCGGGTTATGTGACATATATGGAAAAATACAATTTAAGGGAGATAATTATAGAAATAAATACATACATTACTGTAAACAAATATGATTACATAATAATGCCCATGGCATTGATGGATTTTGATCTCAAAGAAAGCAAAAAAAAGCTTGATAGTAATTCTGAACACGATCTCACTTTAACACCCAGGCCAAAGGTCAGAGACAGGATAAGGCAGATGGCACCTGGTGCAGTACTGGTACTGTTCAATCTGGAAAGCGGGAAAACCTACAACAGCAAGAAATTTGAAAAATCAGATCCGGACATGGTATTGCTCAACAGCTTTGATAAAACACCATTTGGCGACACAAAAAACGATTATACAATAATTTCAAGGAATAAAACGGATGAAATCAAAAAGATTGACAAGGCAGGAATATCCCTTGAAATTTACCGCAGGATAAAGGATATAAAAAGAGACCCGGGGGAACTGGGGATGAACTCCCTCACACTCTAAATTTTAAAATTATATGGGAAAAATTAAATTAGAAGTGTTGATATTATACCATGCCTTTCATTATATTCATAGATTTTGATTATTTTTATGCACAGGTAGAGGAGATAATGAATCCTGCCATTAAGGACAAACCTGTTGTGGTTTGTGTTTACTCTGGAAGAACTGAAAACAGTGGGGCTGTTGCAACATCAAATTACCTGGCCAGGTCCATAGGAATTAAATCAGGCATGCCGCTACCACAGGCAATGAAAATAGGAAAGGATCGAGCTGTATTTATACCCATAAGAAAGGATTTTTACAAGGAATTCTCCGACAGGGTTATGAATACCATATCAACATATTCGGATAAAATAGAAATCGCAAGCATTGATGAAGCATACATAGATGTTACAGAAGAATGCAGTACATTTCAGAAGGCAGTTGAACTTGGTAAGGAAATTAAGGAGGCAATTTTCAGGGAACACGGAATGAAGGCTTCCCTGGGCATATCAATCAATAAGGTTATAGCAAAGATATTGGGCGATATGGCAAAGCCGGATGGAATAAAATACATAGACGAATTCCAGGTGGATGGGTTTCTGAATAACTTAGAGGTAAAGAAAATACCTGGTGTCGGGACTGTTCTTTCAACCAAACTTAAGGATGCCGGAATAGTATACATAAAAGATATTCTGAATAGGGATCCCAGGGCAATGATTGACATTTTAGGGAATGCGAAATATACTTATCTGGTTGAAATAGCAGAAAACCGGTACAATAAGCCTGTGGAAGAAAGGATAAGGAAAAACTTTGGGCGTTATATAACATTGCCAGAAAATACACGAGACAAATTCATAATTATGCCCATTGTCAGGAAAGCCGTGGATTCAGCATATGGGAAGGCTCCCGGAATTCCTGGTGAAATATCTGCCATAGGAATAATGGAAGATCTTGATATTGTTTCCAGATCAATTACCGGAGGCAGGATAAATAAAAACAGCGCATATGAAATTGCTGAAAGCCTCATGGAAAAAATTCTGGATTCCGATCAGAGAAAATTAAGGCGGATAGGAATAAGAATCGGCAAGATTACTTCAAATGAAAGCCTTGATGATTTTTTTGGCACATAATGGTGAGTCAGATGCAGGAAAACTGGAGTCCGGGAAGGTACATAAACATATATAAAATGGATTTGGACAGGCACAACAGGGACTGCCTGTTCAGGCGTTTGAAATCACTTGATCCCTCTGTATACGACCTAAGAATAGAGGAACACGGTGTAGAACTCTCCTATTTTATACGAATAAACAGCATTACGGCATCAATTATGGGAAAAAATTTCTTTACATTCAGCATAAATTATATACAAAATGTACAGTCATTTCCATATGCCATATATCTCATAAAAGAGAATCGTTACTGGGAGGCCCATGAAGTACTGGAAAATAACTGGAGAAACAGCACTGGAATAGAAAAAACAACGTATCAGTACATAATACTCATGTGTGCAGCGGGAGTCCACATGCAGCGTGGTCATGATACCGTATGCAAAAACATAGTTACAAGGGCAGATGGAATGAAAACGCTGGACCTCATTGAAAACCTGAATATTTCTAGAATAAAAAGTGAAAAAAATAAGAATCCATATTCTGAATTAAGCACCATAATTTCCAGTGAGCTACCTCATGCTAAAGGATAGGATTTTCCTGTTTCACTGACAGAACTTACATATGCACATATATTAAATTCTTTGAGCGTAGAGGCTTCATCTCCACCAGTTCTGAATTCCCATTGCTCAACTGGTATTTGTAAGATTTTACCTCTGATTCAAGTACCCCGGCAATTCCTATTGTTAATATTATCATATAAAAATAGTATTTAGACGTTCTATTTCCAATATTTATGCACATTGTAAACCCAGTGGTTTTTCCTGTAAATTGATGTGTAAAACAATACAAAACTTTTAAATTTAATTTATTAATTAACTATTGTTTCACCGAAACTCTTTGAAACATGGGAGTACTTTTCCCGCTGCAGTGACCCGACTGCCAAAGTGATTAAAAATGATGCAATCGGAAGATAAAAAAAATATGTACATTCTTGTCAGTGTTTTAATAGGTATGTTGATGTCTGCAATAGACACCACAATTGTGATACTTGCCTTGCCAACACTGACCGTTGACTTCCATGCCCCTTTCATAAGTACCATATGGGTTATATTAGTGTATCTCCTTGTTCTTGCTACTTTGACAACACAGATGGGCAAGCTTGGAGACATCTTCGGCAGGGGCAGGATATTCAACACTGGATTTATAATTTTCATAATAGGTTCGGCAATGTCCGGTGCATCACCAACAATTAATTTTCTTATAATATCAAGGGTAGTGCAGGGCTTCGGTGCAGTACTGCTACAGGCAAACAGTAACGCCATTATAGCTGATTATTTCCCTGCACGTATAAGAGGCAGGGCATTCGGAATCACGAGTATGGGCTGGAGCATAGGTGGGGTACTTGGTATAGTTCTCGGTGGAATAATAACCACATTTATAGGATGGCGCTACATATTTTATATAAACGTACCAATAGGGCTAATAGGATTCTACATTGCATCAAAATACATAAGAGACAACAAAAAATCCGGCGCAAAGATAGATTATACAGGAACAACGTTTATGGTAGCAATGCTAGGTCTCATATCATATGGTGCAATAGAAGTCGCATCGGTGGGTGCTAACTATTTCAACCTTGTTTTAGTTGTCATAGGGCTAATCCTAATAATCCCATTTGCCATACTTGAGAAAAGGTCAAAAAGTCCAGTCATAGACACCAGGGCATTCAAAAACAGAAAACTTTCCATGTCCCTATTGGCTGCAACATTTCAGGCAATCGGCTTCCTCTCTGTAATATTCATTCTTATAATGTATCTTCAGGGTGTACGTGGGTTATCCCCATTTTATGCATCACTTGTCCTGGTTCCAGGGTATCTGCTTTCCAGTTTCCTATCGCCAAAGATGGGGAAATTATCTGACAGGGTTGCACCGGGAATACTTGCAGGCACTGGTATACTTCTAATGGCAGCTGGCATAGTAGTTTATCTGTTCCTCGGTGTCACTACACCTTTATATGTTGTAATAGTAGGATCAATTATAACTGGGTTTGGCGGATCAATGTTCTGGCCATCAAACACAAGCTCTGTGATGGCTAATTCTCCAAAGGAATTGTATGGTTCATCTTCCGGCTTATTGAGAACACTAACAAACATAGGAACACTGTTGAGTTATGTCATAGCCATAACTGTAGCAGCTTCCACTGTACCAAGATACGTAACTTTTGAGGTGTTCCTGGGTGTTGACAGGCTCCAGGGCGGATTATCCACAAAGTTTATAGTAGGGTTACATTATGCTCTTCTGGTTTCTATGATAGTCCTGGTAATAGGATCGATGATGTCCTATATTACAGTTGTCGGGAAGAAAAATGCAGTGGCAAATGAATCTGGTTCAGGCAGCAAATAATTTTCTTTTCCTCTCGATTCCTGAAGTTTTATCCAGTTATTATTGCAATACGATATCAAGTTCTGTATCCAAAATCCCTGAAAGCCTTCTCCACCAGTTTTGAATTTTTGTAATTTGCATTTTCCTTTTAATTTCAATTTATGGATATTATCATTGTTTTTTCTTCCACCTAATTGCATCATTCATTGCCGTATAAAATGAAGAAAGAATACTAAGTTAATTATGTTCTCAAATATTGGCATCCGGCAACCTTTTTATATTTTATAATACTAAGTTATATAATGAAAAAGTATGCTGTTATTGCCATCTCCATTTCCATGATTTTATCAATTGCCGGAGGAAGTGCATTCGTAATGGATCATACAGCTGGTACAAATAACAGTGTGGCAGTTAATAGCAATGTTGTTCAACCTCATGATTATTATTCTAAAGAACCCGCTCCCATGGGCATAGTTGATTATGGAATTGGCCCCAATGGAACTGGACTCTATTTCAATTCAACGTCATTTACCGGAATTGTGAACATTACACATTTAAAAACCTACAACGCCTCTATTGCAAGTTGTCCACATAATATGGGAATTCAGCTTAACCTTATACTTAGCTTTGACAATGCAGGTACAAATTACAGTTACTGGGTTCAGAATGTGGCAATACTGAACACATCGAGTCACCATGTAGCTATTATAGACAATATATGGAATTTTACATCCTCGAACTCTGAGATGCATAATAGCACCATATGTGGCAATGGCACTGTACATTCATTCGGCTCAGAAAAATTTTATTACGATGCTGCTAACAATGGGACGTTTTTTCCATTTAATTACAGTCATCTGGAACTCAGGAGTATATCATATGCCAGTGGTGGATATCCACATGTCCATATGCAATATAATAATGGCAGTGGCTGGGTAACATATGATAAACTGAATTTTACCTTTGCCACAAATGTTTCCAGTAATTATAACTTTATAGTAAATGGAAGTGAGTGTAACCCGAATCACCTTCCAATAGATGCAGGGTTTATTCTGGGTGGCCCAGGAAATGGCACGAAAACGAAAATTATGGATGCAAATCTCACCATGGCACTGGAGTACTGGAATGGAAATAATTACCAGGCAGTCTCTGATACTTACAACCATGGCAGTGACACAGCAGAGGGAGTCTACAATGCATCAATAGGTTATAATTCTGCATCAGGGATTCCCATGGCAACTGTTAAAACAGGAAATACCAACCTCGGGGAATTATATAACTCAGGAAATGTTTCAGATATGAATTTTACAGCCTACCTTAAAAATGGTTATATTACGTTGAATGGAATGAGATATAATTACACAGGTGAATCCATAAATCTTACGCTTAACCCCGGTATTTACAATCTCACACTGTACTCTAAATCTGGGCAGGCTGTTTATAACCACACCTACAGCCTTTCAGCAGGGCAATCTTACAGTTTCAGTACAAGGCATTCATATAATGTTACCTTTACTGAAACAGGCCTGTCTGCGGGTACTGAATGGTCTGTGGATGTCAATGGAAATATTTTGCACTCAGATAAAGGCAATATAACCTTCACCCTGTATAATGGAACATATAACTACAGTGTAACACCCGTTTCAGGCTATTCTGTTTCCAGTGGAAATGGTACTTTCAATGTGAACGGCAATGCAAAAAATATCACAGTGGCATTTACAAGGGATAATGCGAACCACATCCCTGCGCCCATAAACAATAAAATAGATTATAAAATGGCCATAACCTTAGGTATACTGGCTATTGTTGCGTCACTGGCAATATATGCCCTAATGCCAAGAAAGAGGAAAAATTAAAAATTTTATAAATTATATTATTTTCTATTGTTACTCAATTTCTATCAGGTCATCTCCAGGGACTATTTCCGCATTTATATCCTGCAAAAGTTTCTTGACTTTGCCTCTGACATTGGTATTTACCTCAATAGTGACCTTTGCCGCCATAATCTGGCACACCGGCATATCCTCCTTTATAATATCTCCAACGCCTACATACCACTGGGTAACTATTGCCTTTCCAAGATCGTTAACATTCCACAATTCGGGGACTTTCACAATCATCTCTTCAGCATCTCCTTTACTGCATCTATGATTTTTTTGCTGTCGGGAAGCGAATATTTTTCCATTCTCTGGCTGTATGGTACCGGAATATCTGGAGACGATACCCTTGCAGGAGCCGTTTTCATTTTTCCAAATAGTTTCTGGCTGACTGTCGATATTATTTCAGATGTGAGTCCAAATGCCCGGTAATCCTCATCTGCCACAATCAAAGACCCTGTTTTGCTGACTGAATTGATAACGGTGTCAGTATCCAGTGGCTTTATGCTCCTCAGGTCTATCACCTCTGCGCTAATTTTTCCCTCTTCCAGTTTTTCAGCCGCTTCCAGTGCCATATGCACAGTAGAACCGATTCCAACTATAGTTACATCAGTTCCCTTCCTTACAATATTTGCTTTTCCTATGGGTATGGTATATTCTTCTTCAGGCACTTCGGTTACCGTTGATTGTGGATAAGGCATCCATGGCAAACCAAGCAGGCCCTTGTGGAACATATAAACAACAGGATTATTGTCCTTTATTGCAGATATCATTAGGCCTTTTGCATCATAGCTGTTTGAGGGAACTACCACTTTCAGACCTGGAATGTGTCCAAATAGTGCATACAATGTCTGTGAATGCTGTGCTGCATCGCCGTAACCTCCTCCAACGGCAGTGGTTATTACAACCGGCATTTTCACTGAACCTCCTGACATATAATGGTTTTTTGCAATATGATTCATTATTGGGTCAAGAGTAACTCCCACGAAATCCGAAAACATCAATTCAACTATTGGCCTCTTGCCCGCAGCCGCCAGCCCTGCAGCAGATCCGATGAATGCGGATTCACTAATTGGCGTGTCCCTTATCCTCTCAGGCCCGAACTTTGCAAGCAGTCCGGTTGTTGCACCAAATATTCCACCGTATTTTCCCACATCTTCACCCATGTAAAGCACATTGGCGTTTCCCTCCATTTCCTGTGAAATGGCCTCAGAAATTGCAATATACATGGGTATTTTTCTTCCCTTAGTTGTAGGATTTATGGAATAATTTACAGGGGCGTATACATCATCCATTGCATCGTCCCCAATAGGTAATGGGCTGTTTTCGGCGAATGCGAATGCCTGGTTTATCTCCTCCATGGCCGAGTTGTTGATTCTGTCATCTTCATCTTTTGTGATAATTCCCTTTTCAATGAGTTCCGCTCCCATTATTTTTATTGGATCCTTTGCAAGAAGTTCCTTTACCTGGTTCTTTGGGCGGTATACTTCCGGGTCTCCCTCAAAATGCCCGTAATACCTGTATGTATCTATACTTATAAGTGTTGGCCCCTCTCCACTCCTGGCACGTTTTACGGCCTTTTCTGCTGCCTCATACATTTTTACCGGGTCGTTGTCCTTTATATGCACCCCAGGCATGCCAAATCCCTTTGCCCTGATAGCGTCATTTTCAAGTGGTGTGGAATCCTTAGTTTCCACTGAAATTGCCCAGTCATTGTTTTCTATTACAAAAATTACCGGCAATTTCCAGAGTGATGCAAGATTCAATGATTCAAGGAACATGCCCTGGTTTAAAGATCCATCTCCTCCATATGCCACGGCTATGCTGTCATTTCCATCCAGTTTTGATGCCAGTGCAGCCCCCAGTGCAGGAGGGAATGATGAGCCCACAATGCCTGCACAGGCAAAATTTACCTTTGTGTCAAAAATATGCATATGACCTCCCTTTCCCTTGCTTAATCCACCATGCTTTCCCATTATCTCCGCTGTCATCCTGTTCAAATCCACACCCTTGGATATGGCAGTGTGGTGTGGCCTGTGTGTGCCGTAAACAAAATCATCGTCCCTGAGCAGGACAGACATCCATGCTGCGGAAGGTTCCTGACCTGCAGAGAGATGCATTTCTCCCGGAATCTTTCCGGCTGCAATGCTGAAAAGGGGCTTCTTATCACTGAGATAGATATCCCTGAGCTTCTCCTCATATTTCCGGCTTTTGATCATTGTAGAATAAATTGTTACTAAATCCTCCCTATTGTCTATATTTTTCATAAAAATCCTCAAAATATAAACTGTGTTTTATATATAAGCATTGGTATTGAAACAAATATATTCATAAAAATTGATATATACTATACACATAGGTATCCATGGAATTTCAAAAAGAAATAGATGTCAATTCCAGCAAAAAGGATATCTGGGAACTGGTAAAGGATTACAAAAAAATACCCGAATTCTGGCATGGAACCAG
>DAUP01000045.1:12424-12627 GCA_002505185.1 Ferroplasmaceae archaeon UBA567
GATAATCCTGTGAAAATAGTATCTTACTGGAATATCAAACTTTCACCCATGTTGAGAGCCTTTTCAAAAAAATTGCAGGGTCACTTTGAGCAGGGAACCGAGGATGCACTGAAACGTATAAAGGATTATTTCGAATCCTGATTCAGCTTAAAATCAATATCATATTTATGTTTAATAAAACCCTGGCAGCAGTCAAGAAATAC
>DAUP01000023.1 GCA_002505185.1 Ferroplasmaceae archaeon UBA567
ATATATTTCAGTATATCTGACAATGCAGCAGCTGTTGACTTATTCGACATATTTTAACACCTCTTCAACAAGATGGTTATATCTGTCATAAAGTTCATAACCATATTTCTGGGGAAGAGTTTTAACACCAGCCTGATATTCTGCAGCTTCAGAAATTTTTACACTAAGGGGAATATAGGTATCAAAAATTCTCGGATAATCTCCTTTTCTTTCCTTGTATTTTAGTGACTCCACGATTGAATTATGCAGCCTGTTATTGGACCTGAACATAGAAATGACAATACCTAAGGGCCTTATGTTTATCCCTGCGTCATTTTTAAAAGCATTTATCCTTGTCAGAATTTGAGGTATACCATATGTGGACAATATATCTGGAATAGTGGGTATGAGATAATAATCCGATATAAATATCCCGGACAATGTGATTAAACCCAGATTTGGCGGGCAGTCGATAATGACATAATCGTAGTTTGTTATAACATTTGCCAGTGATTCTTTGAGGATAGTTATAGGTGTTTTTATAAAATATCCTGAATTGGAGACAAGTGGAAGTTTGTCCTGAATATCTATCAATCTAAGGCTTGATGGGAGCAAATCGAGATTTTTTATCCCAGAGTCAATGTTAGAAACATTTTTTACTATGGAATTATCAATATTGAATAATTTAGTGTTGTAAACCTTATCGCTGAAAAGCTGAAATACAGTATTGCCTTTTTTATCCTGCTCCAGCCACCTGTTCTCATCCATCAGTGAAACTGTTGCATTCGTCTGTGGGTCGAGGTCAATAATTAATACCTTCTTGTTGTAATTGGCTGCCAGAAATTCCGATAATGCTATGGTCGTCTGAGTTTTTCCAACTCCACCCTTTAAATTAATAATACTGATTACATGAGTCATTTAATGTAAAACATTCATTTGTATTTAAATAATTGCACAATTAAATAGTGTCAGTGAATGCCATTCTGGTATTCATATTTCATGTCCCGGAACCTGGCATTATAAGCTGTTTGTTTTTCATTTCACTGCCATGCCTAAAAGATTGCTTTTTGAAACAGTAAATTTATAAGCTAAAAACTGTTTTAATTTATATGCAGGGTCTGAAAAATAAAAACGTGATAGTATGCGCCGGCAGTACTGGAATAGGTAAAGGTGTTATCTCGACGCTTGCCAGATATGGTGTTAACATTACTACTTTCTCCAGAAGCAAAGAAAAAATAGATATGCTCAGAGCTGAAATCAGGGAAGAAACNNGTGGAATCTGCCCATACACAGTACGGAAAAATAGATTTCCTTGTCATGAATTATGGAGACCCGAGAGTTGACCCCTTTATGGAACTCACAGAATCTGACTGGGATTATAATATTGACATGATGCTCAAGTCCACAATAAGGATGATTGACATGTGTATGGTAGATATGGTAGCGTCTAATTTTGGCAGAATAATATTTATAACTTCAATGACTACAAAGAATCCTCTTCAGAACTTCGCAATTTCAAATACACTGCGATCTGGCATTGTTGCACTGGGCAAGACCCTCTCTATTGAATTGGGTAAATATAATATAAATGTGAATTCCATATCTCAAGGATATTTCTATACACAGCGCCTGAAAAATATACTGGAAAAAACTTCCAGCTCTACAGGAAAGGCCATTGAAGATGTGGAATCACAACTAAAAAAGGAAATACCATTAGGNNTACATTACCGGAGCAAACATACCCATAGATGGCGGGACAATAAAATCTATTTGATATTTCTGGTAAAATTTATATCCGCATATTATTTATCATATCATGGCAGAGATTAGCAAATACAGCTGGGATAAGGTAAAAAAAGAAAAGTTGTCAGAGACATTTTACAGGCAAATGGTATACGGCGAGAAGGTAATGGTCGCCCAGTTAGACATACGGAAGGGCAGTGTGGTACCAGAGCATATGCATGAAAATGAGCAGATTACGTGGATAATGAAGGGAAAACTTCACTTTAAAATAGACGGAAAGGAAATGGACGTTGGCCAGGGAGAAATAGTGATAATACCTCCAAATATAAAACATGAAGCTATAGCACTTGAAGATACCCTGGACGTTGACGTATTCAGTCCAGTTAGATCGGACTGGATCAATGGAACTGATTCCTATCTGCGGAAATAAATTTTGATAATAATATTTTTAATAATTATTACAAATTTTTAATATTAACGCCAAAATTTTTCTTAATTGTTCAGGAAATAATTAGCATGTATCTCGTTAAACATAATGATTACGAATTTCATATTAAAAATACAATATTCGTATATTTTAAATAGGATGAAATAATTACGTTACAATGGCATCTTAGTTTGAAAATAAACTTTAGATGTTAAAAATAATAATATAAAATACAAATATTTATTAATAGCAGATTATTGATAGCTATTTGTAAAGTATAATAAAAGGTGAAAAAAAATGGAAACAAAGTGTAAAATATGCGGAGAGAAAATAAGCCTGCCTGAGGATTCAATGGCCGGTGAACTTGTAGAATGCGGATCCTGCGGCATGAGTTATGAAATTGCTTCAATCAATGCCGATGTAGTGAGTATAAAACCCGCCGAAAATGTGGGGGAAGACTGGGGAGAATAAAGTGCTCAAAGTTGGAATTGTGGGGGCATCGGGATACGTTGGCGGAGAACTTATGAGACTCCTTGTCAGGCATCCGGAAATTGAGATTTCCTCAGTGTCTTCAACCAGGCACAGAGGTGAAAAAGTTTCAAGGATCCACCCCGATCTTTACGGGCTAACGGATCTGAAATTTGAGGATATATCGCCGGTGGACATGGCAGGCAAGGTGGATTTAATATTCCTTGCACTCCCGCACGGGACATCCATCAAATACGTCCCCGAACTTGTTGAAACGGGAGTTAAAATTATAGATATGAGTGCAGATTTCAGGCTTAAAAACCCTGAACTGTATAAGCCATGGTATGGATATGAACATGGTTATCCAGACCTGATAAAAAAATTTGTATACGGAATGCCTGAACTTCATAGGGATCAGATTAAAAATGCCAGGTACATAGCAACTCCAGGATGCATAGCATCGTCATCCATCTATAGCATTGCCCCGTTCCTATCCCTGGATCTGTCCAGTGACATTATCAATGTGGATGCAAAGGTGGGATCCTCGGGTTCCGGGTCAGGACTGGATGAATCAAAGGTGTTTTCAGAGAGATTCGATTCCATCAGGGCGTATAAACCAGTGAACCACAGACATACCCCTGAAATAGAGCAGGAACTGGAATATGCCTCGGGGAAGAAGGTAAAAATTGCCCTTTCTGCTCATTCTGTCAATATGGTGAGGGGCATACTAACCACCTCTAGCATCTACGGAGAGGAGGAGGAGATCTCATTATGGGCTCTGCTCAGGAAATTCTATGGAAATGAGAAATTTATCAGGCTTATAATGGACAGGAAAAGCAATTATAAGTATCCTGATCCAAAAACAGTCATAGGGTCAAACTTTGCTGATATAGGATTTGCCATTGATAAATACATAAAAAGGATAGTATCGTTCGGGGCTATTGACAATCTAATAAAAGGCGCTGCGGGCAATGCAGTACAATCAATGAACATTATGAACGGATTTAATGAATACGAAGCCCTGATGATGCCATCACTATTTCCGGTGTGATATTATGAAAGTATTAAAAATAGGTGGGAGCATACTTGAAAAGTTTCTCGAGGACGATAATCTTCATTCCGTCATAGAACAATTTGACGGGGAGCTTTCAATAGTTCACGGAGGAGGGAACTATCTGGATAACCATGCTGAAAATTTTAATTATACCAAAAAATTTGTAACGTCACCAGAGGGTATAAGAAGCAGGTATACTGACAGAAACACCCTTGAAATATTTACAATGGTTATGAATCTCATTAACCAGAAATTGGTTTTAAACTTAAAGGAACATGGCATCAAGGCTATCACGGTAAATGGAATAATCAGTGCAAAGAGAAAAGAAAAGTTGGTAATAATGAATGAGAAAAACAGGAAAATGATAATAGATGGTGGATATACCGGTAAGGTAGAAGGCGTAGATCCTATTCCCATAAAGGCAGTCATAGATGCAGGGTATATACCGGTAATATCCCCTATTGCTTATGGGAATGGGAGTTATCTGAACGTCGATGCAGACAGGGCCGCTGCATATGTTGCAGGGGCTTTAAAGGCCGATTCCCTGGTGTTCCTAACTAACGTCAACGGACTTTACTATCAGAATAATATCATAGAAAAAGCAGATACAACATATATCAGGAGTATTTTGAAAGATATAGGAACTGGTATGGATAAAAAACTCATGGCATCAATTGAAGCACTTGAAATGGGTGTAAAACAGGTAATTATTTCAAACCCATTTTATGACATCTATAGCGGCACGGTGATATGTAATGAATTATGAAAATGAACATATAGCTAATACTTACCAGAGGCTTCCAATAAACGTGCTCAACGGAAATGGTGCAATACTTCATGACATCAACGGGAAAAGATATATTGACATGATGGGTGGCTACGGGGTGGCCATACTGGGATATGGAAACAATAAAATTAAAGAAGCAGTATGCAGGCAATTCGATACAATACCAGTAGCCCATGCGTCTGAATACACAGCATCCAGGGAGGAATTTGTGAAAAACCTTACAGGGATTGTCCCGGCGGGCCTGGACAAATTTTACCTTGGAAATACTGGTGCAGAGGCCATAGAGGCTGCTATAAAAACAGTAATTAAATCATCAAAAAAACATAAAATTATAGCCATGACCAATTCTTACCACGGAAAGACCGCTGGGGCACTTTCAATCACATATTCTGAGAAATACAGGCAATCTTTTGGTGATATTCTCATGAAGAATGTTGAATTTATAAGGTACAATAATATGGAAGACCTTGAGAAAATAGAAAGGGATGATGAGATATCTGCAGTATTTTTCGAACCAGTTCAGGGGGAAGGAGGCATAAACATACCTGACAGGGATTATGTAAAAGAGCTGAGGCAAATTACCGAGAATAACGGTATAATACTAGTTGCTGATGAAATACAGTCAGGACTTGGCAGGACAGGAAAAATGTGGGCACACGAACATTTCGGGATCAAGCCCGATATTATCACAATAGGGAAGGGCATCGGTGGTGGTCTTCCACTCTCTATAGCTGCGGGCAAACCTGAATTTATGGACAACCTTGCAAAGGGGGAACAGTCTTCCACAACCGGAGGAAATCCCCTTTCCATGGCGGCCGGAAGTGCAGTCATAGAACAGTTATCCCAATCGCTGATAGATGATGTTGCCAGAAAAGGTGAACTATTCAGGAAGACACTGAGTGAATCCCTGGACGATTCAAAGATTGTGAAAGAAATAAGAGGGCTGGGGCTTATGGATGCCATAGAACTGAAAGTTAAATTCCTTCCAATTCTCATGGATATAATAAATAGGGGAGTACTGCCTCTTTATTCTGGAATTAATATATTGAGAATGTTGCCGCCATATGTTATTACAGATTCCGAGATCCAAGAAGCTGCGAATATTATGTCCCAAGGTATAAAATCTCACAGCAAAAAGGTGGTTGGGTCAACTACCCCTCCCTGACGGAAGGGCTTGAAAGACATGGAGAAAAATATGAAAGAGAAGCAGAAGTTAGATTGGAGAAAT
>DAUP01000024.1:0-1320 GCA_002505185.1 Ferroplasmaceae archaeon UBA567
GCCAGAATTGCTATGGAAATTATTGGAAGTGCCAGATCCATTGCAAGGTTTAGTTTCAGCTTCATTTTACGCAAAATTCCCGCTAAAGATGCGTTTGCAAACATATGCACAAGAAGTGCGCTCAGTGTGGCTGCAATGCCGGTGTACAGAAAAGCGTTGAATCCACCCAGTGCAACCACTGAAATTGCGCCTATTGCAAAGGCTATGATAACCATCATGCCTGCGGCTACATGCGGAGTCCTCCTTTCAGCATGGACACTGGACAGTATTCCCGGAAGGATGTTATCCCTGCTCATTGAAAAAACAACTCTTGAGAGGGAGTTTGTGAATACTACGGCATCCGTGAAGAGGCTGTTGACAAACAGTACTGTTATGACTATTGCCCCTGCAAGCCCCAGATAACTTTTTGTCAGTATAATTCCAGGAACCAGTTCCTGCGAATAGCTGAGCATTCTTGTGGGCCCCCAGCCCACTGTAAAGGCATATGATGCAAGAACGAAGAATAACCCCAGGATAATTACCGATATGAGAACACCTCTGCCTATTGCACTGTTTGCATTCTGAGCCTCTTCGCCGAGAGGTGTTGCCGTCCCGAATCCTGAAAAGGCCGTATACATGAAAAGCACACCCAGCATCACTCCTGTAAATCCGTGTATGGCATAAACTGGAGTAAATACATTGATGGTATTTATGGATGGTTTTGCCGTTATGATTATTATGCTAATGGCAGNNGCAATTATGATAACCTCAATTGTAGCCATAACCATTGCGTATCTCACGGAGTTCCTGACACCGGAAAATGATACAAAATAGCCGAACCCCAGTATCAGGATAAGAAGAAATACCCATGAATAGAACGGTATTACTATTCCAAAAATAGTATCAAGAAGTGCAGGCAGGAAAATTGCAACACTCAGGCCTATAAAAGCAAGGGACATTATCTGGTACATTATGTACATCCATCCAGTGAATATGCCGGCAAAATTCCCAAGGCCTTCCCTGCTGTAGGCATAATAACCGCCAGCACCGGCAACATGCTTAGAAATTCTGTTGATTATTACAGCATTTATCAGGACTATGATAAATGCCACAACCGCTGACAGTGGCAGAGACCCCAGGGCGAATGCTGCAGATCCGGTTAATGTTGCAACTGCGGCACCAGCAGGAGCAGATCCTGCAACACCCTGAAAAACAACATTGTATAATGTGAGAGAATTCTTTTTAAGGCTATTGTTCATGAATATAAATGGAAAACAAATATTTAGATTTATACATTAAAAAAGAGATATTTAACAGTAAGTATAAAAATTATATAAATTA
>DAUP01000024.1:1329-5957 GCA_002505185.1 Ferroplasmaceae archaeon UBA567
GCCTCAACCCCGAATTTTGTATGGATCAGCCTTGCAAAATCATAACACTTGTTTCCATCCCCATGATTGATCAGTATTCTCTGGGGTTTGGGCTGCATTCCCCCAACAAAATTCAGGAGTTCCCGTTTAGTGGAATGCCCTGAGAAACCTTCAGCATTTTCAACTGACATTTTGATCTCAAATTTTGTTGATTTTCCTGCATCGGAAAGTGTAATGCTGGATGCACCGGACTGTATTCTCCTTCCCAGTGTGCCATCTGCCTGGTATCCCACAAATGCAAGTGTATTTTTTGGCTCCGCTGACAGTGTCTTAAAATATTCCAGGACCGGTCCTCCATTCATCATTCCTGCGGTTGCAAGTATTACCTTGCTTTCAGGTGAATCGCAGACATCAACTCTCTGGCTTCTTGTCTCAACGCTGGTGAATATAGGGCTCAGGAATGGATTTGCACGCTTTATCATAATGTCATCCCTGAGATCCCTGTTCAGGAATTCAGGATATGCTGCATGTATTGCAGTTGCTTCCATGATCATTCCATCAAGGTATACTTTTGTATTCTCCGGTATCATCTTGTTTCTGTATGCATCCTCAAGAACCAGCATTACTTCCTGGCTCCTTCCCACTGCGAAAACCGGGACAAGAACCGATCCGCCCCTGTCAAAGGTTCTATTTACCACATCTATTAATGTATTTGTTGCTTCATTTCTTGTATATGAATAATCATCCCTTCCGGCATATGTTGATTCCAGCATCAGTGTTTCAACCCTCGGGAAGCGGTTGACAGCCGGATTGAAAAGCCATGTTTTTTCATATTTCTGGTCACCGCTCAGCACAACGTTGTATAAACCTTCCCCGATGTGGAGATGCACTGCGGACGACCCAAGTATATGGCCTGCGTTATAGAACGTGAGCCGGATGTCGGGAGTTATATCTGCTGTTTCATTGTATTTCAGTGATATTGTATGCTTCAGTTCTTCTCTCACATGCTTGGATTCGTAGGATAGTTTATGATTTTCACTGTGCGATACCTTGAGATAATCATTCTGAAGCAACACGGCCAGATCTCTTGTTGGGGAAGTCGTGTACACAGGGCCAGTATATCCGTATTTGAAGAGCAGTGGCAATAATCCGGAATGGTCCAGATGTGCATGGGTCAGCACAACAGCGTCCAGTGAACTGAATGGCTGTATTTCAGGTGCATAAAGATATGGCGCCTCTTCCCATGGATGTTCCGGGTCATTTATATTTATCATTCCACAGTCCACAAGGACCTTTGAATTGTTAGTTGATATGAGCGTGGCGCTTCTTCCCACCTCTCTGTGCCCTCCCAGTGCAGTTATTCTTATCCATGTCTCTCCGGGCATTAGGGGAGTTGTAAGCTTTATACCAAGGTTATGGAGGAATTCTTTTCTCTCCTTCTTTACATCCCTCAGATATTCCCTTACTTCCTTTACAGTTCTTGAATACATAGGTGGAGCCCTTACTATTCTTGGAGACCAGTTGGTTTCTGATTTGATGGCTTTTATTATGTCCGGATTTGCTATGGTGGGCTCATCCACTTCTATTACTGCCTCCCCTGTATCGGGTTCAAAGTACATATCCTGTAAACCCGCATTCTCTGGTATGATGCTGCGTATCTTTGCATCGGCATCCTCTTCACTGGACATGATGCTGGGGTCCGGCCTGATAGCTATCCTTCTCCTTAGTTCCTGGGCTATCTGCCTTGCAAGGTCATCACGCTGTGAAAATAAATTCTGGTCCTTGGTATACACAACTATGGTCGAACCTTCGTAGTCAATCTCCGTAATCTTGTTGTCTGGATAAAGCCTGTCAAAAATAGACCTGGCCTCGCTTAGATAATCTCGAAAAGACATGTTTTAACACCTTGAGCTTAAAAAAAATAATTTATAAAACTAGTTTTAATTTCTTCATCCTGGACAGTATATCGTCCTCAGAAAGATAATTGAATCCCTTGACAGGATCTATGACACCTATTTGCAGCATGTTGCCGGATGCTGAATCCCTTTGCTTCGCTACACTTATAGCCTTTACTGCAAGGTTTATGGCATCATCCAGCTTCATATCACGCTGGTACTCTGCCTCAAGAACTCCATAAACAAAGGGAGAACCTGATCCAGTGCTTGCATATTCATCCTCTACAGATCCACCAGCGGCATCTATTGAGAAGATGTGTGTCTTCTTGTCATAACCCCCAACTAGCAGTTGAACCATGTAAGGGTAATATTTAGACTGGTTAAGCATGTTGGAAAGCAGTGTTGCTGCAGCCTCTATTGGCATGTTGATCTTTCTCTGTATCCTGTAAAGCTCCATTTCGGCCCTCATAAATCTTACAAGGGTCTGGGCATCTCCTACTAAACCGGCAATTGTCATACCGGCATATGTATCTATTTTGTACAATTTCTGTGCATCCTTGTTTGAAATGAAATTGCCCATGGTAGCCCTGCTATCAGTCCCCATGATAACGTAATTGCCTGCCGTGATACCAAGTGTTGTTGTTCCAGTTTTTAATACTTCCATATAATCCCTCTAAACAATTATTATTTCTTAATAACAAATAATATATTTAAATTTTCTACAGCACGTAATTAACCTTACGTTTATATATTTTATGATTTTGAACTTTCCATCAATGTGGAAGAAAAAATTGGCAGATACAATGGAAAATTTATCCTTTGAACTGATTTTAACCAATATTTGGGTAAAAATTGGGGAATGAATCTAAAAGAGGGGATATAAGGATATTCTGTATCTATCCGGAAAATTTTAGTGGTAGCCTTAAAGGTTCTCTCAGGCTTTTACAAAATTCTGAAAATAGGTCGGAGCCGGTTGGTACTGTTGTACATGCACCTCAAGGTACACTTGACCAACTGGTCTTACCCGCAAACAATTTATTAAAAGAATGGATATAAACTTTGTCCACGTATCCATGGCAATTACATACAGTTAGGTGAATGATAATGGCATTACAGAAAATATTTCAGGAAACCCGGTTTCCTGCTTGGGAACACTCTGTCTACGTGAGGGGCATACAATATCCATAAGATTATCCCTGTATGAAGTATCATATAAATAATCTAACAGGGTCTTGCTGTTTGTCCCTGGAATAATATTCTTCTGGGTTATTTGCAAACAGCATGGTCTTTATTTCATGATATTTAACATGGGAGGCATGAACCATTATCATTAATTCTGCAAATTTTAATAAGCTTTTGACTGTAATAATATTAGTATTCTCATCCATGAATGCCTGGATTGAGGCAAGAAGAACAAAAGCTGTTAATACTCCTCTATTGTTTATCTGAGTCGAGTATATTTGATATATGCTTTAATATCTCCCTTTCCAGTATGGTTCCAATAAATTTGCCTGATTTATCAATCACTGCTACTATTGGGGGATCTGTTTCCCGGAATATTTTGATCAGGTCAGTAGCAGGAGAATCACACATTACCTTTATTGCTGGCACTATTTTCCCCTGATATACGGAAAGTGTCCTGAGCTGGTTATGCCCCATTGTAACCATATCACTTAGCATCAGCTGGCCAAGAACCCTTGAATTTGAATTTATAACTATTACTGCACGTGCATTTAAATCTGTACACATCTTAAAGGCCAAACTTATGGGATTTTTGCTGTTGACTGAAACCGATTGGAAGGAGCTGGCAATATCACATGCCTTCAAATTTTTAAATTCGGCATTGACCATTTCCCAGACATATTTAGATTTCTTTGTCTGTACAACGGGAGCCTTGATATTGAACAACAATGGCATTACAAGTGTCAGTAATGTTATAGCTATCATAATGACAGAATAGTCATACCGGCCAACCAGGGTTAGGCCTAAGGCAACCACCAGTAAAGCTGCATCGACGCCACCGTGTACCGATGTGCCAAAAGCATTTTTCCAGGTATCAATATGCATGAATTTAGAACTTACTATGCCGGCAATAGGCTTGAATGCAAGGGCTATAGCAAAAACGGCAAGTCCAACTATCATAAGTGAAAAAGTTATCCTGACAAAATAAAGTCCTAGCCCGATAAAAAATAAAGGTTCAAAAAATCCGTATGTTATCGTGGACACTTTCTCAGCCACCAGTGGACGATCATTGATAAAATCCCTTAACATTATGCCGATGAAAAGTGCCACTATGGCAGAATTAAAACCATATAGCTGTCCCACAAAGCCCAGAATAAGAACAAAGCCCACTATCACGGCTATGACTGTTTCGTGGGCTCTTGAGTTAAAATCTACCTTTACAAGCAGTTTTGTCAGGACATACTTTGAAAATAATATTATGAAGAGAAGGGCAATAAAGAGTTCGATGGCTATTTTGAAAATCAGGAAAAATGTCACTGCCCTGCCATGCAAATCGGAAAGGAATGAAAAGAGTATAACAGCCGAAATCTCAATGGTTACAACCTGCTGAAAAATTTTATTCCCTTCCTCGGTATTATTTAGCCCGGTGTCCCTGAGAAGCCTTGTTACAGGGCCTGCACTGCTCATGCCAGTAACGATCCCTACAATCAGGGCTATGGTGATGCTATGAAATATGTAATAAACTATAAATGATATGAGGCTGAACGGCAGTATAAATTCCAGTATGCCCGT
>DAUP01000119.1:0-226 GCA_002505185.1 Ferroplasmaceae archaeon UBA567
CTCTTACCGTCCTGTTCAGAATCAAAGGAACGCCACTCAGGACCCTGGTCAATAAGAAAATCCTCAATAACTATTCCACAGTCAAAACATGTCAATTCACCTCTGTCATAATCCTTAACCAAATGAACAGATCCACATTCTGGACATTTTTTCACTTCATCTGTTTCCATAGACACACCTAAATATTAAAATAGATATTACTTTAAGTATTAAAGTTTTAGTATTT
>DAUP01000119.1:339-488 GCA_002505185.1 Ferroplasmaceae archaeon UBA567
TAGTTAATGAACATGACGCAGTTATCGGTAAGGTCACAAAAATACTTGGACCTGTGTCAGATCCATACGCACTCGCATATATAGCCAGCAAGGATGAAAACATCCAGAAGGTATATATTAAATGTTAAGGTGATAAAAAAATGGCAACA
>DAUP01000119.1:609-3329 GCA_002505185.1 Ferroplasmaceae archaeon UBA567
ATTGATGACAGTTACATTGATGAGGGACCGGAATGGAGGGCTTTTGACTCGGAACAGAGTGAAAGCAGGGCCAGAACCGGTTCTCCAATGACCTACACAATACACGATAAGGGATTGTCCACAGATATATCATGGAAAAATAAGGATTCCTATGGAAAGTCNNGAAAGTCCATACCAACAAGAAATAGGGCACAGCTGTATAGACTCAGGAAGTGGCAGAAGAGAATAAAAGTATCAAATGCAGCCGAGAGAAATCTTTCACAGGCATTACAGGAACTTGAAAGAATGGCTTCCAACCTCAGTATACCCAATGACGTTCGTGAGACGTCCGCTGTCATATACAGAAAGGCAGTCAAACAGAATATGATCAGGGGAAGATCCATAGAGGGTGTTGTGGCCGGATCCATATATGCAGCATGCAGGATAACCAATGTCCCCAGGACACTGGATGAAATTGCATCAGTCACAAGGGTCAAGAAGAAAGAAATAGGCAGAACATACAGAATAATGGCCAGATATCTTAAACTGAACATACTTCCATCAAAACCAGATGACTACGTGAACAGGTTCTGCTCGAAACTAAGGCTATCTATGGAAGCAAGAAAAAGAGCTGAAGAGATCCTGAAAATGGCTATAGACAACGATTTAACATCAGGCAAAGGCCCTACTGGAGTTGCGGCCGCTGCAATATACATAGCATCACTTATAACCGGCGAGAGAAGAACCCAGAGGGCTATTGCAGAGGTAGCTGGAGTTACTGAAGTAACTATCAGAAACCGGTACAAGGAACTGACTGAAAAACTTAATTTAACCATTGAAGAGTGAATTTATAACTCACCAACTTTTTTGAATGTTTCATAATCTCTTATAATATCATCTACAAGATTGTAGATGGAACTTATTTTTACATTAATTATTTTTATTATAAGTTTATTGTCTTCACATTTCATAGCTATATCCTGATTATTATCCTGTATCAGGGAATTGTATAGGGCGTTGCAGTTTTTTTCATCTATGGAGATGCATAGTTCCATACACAGTCATAATACCATTCATTATAAAATTTATAATATATGATGCAATATAAGTTCAAGCGGAGGTTACCGAGTCAGGCTAAAGGTGATAGACTCAAAATCTATTCCCAAAGGGGTTCGCCGGTTCAAATCCGACCCTCCGCATTATGATAAGGGCTTAATGTGAGCATCAATAATTTAATGTCCAGGGAAAGTTTTAGGCTGGAGTTTAAATATATAAGAAAAAATTGTTTTATACGGACAGATGCATTAACATATGTTAGAGATTTCCACTGGAAATAATTGTTTAATCCCTCTAATCAGTTGATATGAGATGGTGAATAGGGCATCTTACTTTGGTGAGATCGGCTCAGCTCTATATTCTTTTTTTAATGAAAGGTGTTAGAGGCAAAGTAGATTATACTATGATTTAATGTTAATACTAATAGTATAATTATTGAATTAATTATTAAACAACTATTTATAATTAACTTTTATAAAAATTCATGTTAATATATGTTATAAGTAAGTTTAAATATAATAATGTATTAAATTAACAAATGAAAAAAGGATTGAAGATTATAATAGTAATTGTGGTTGCTATTATCCTGGTGAGTACAGCATTTTTGGTTTTGTACCACCCGACACATGCATTCACAGATACGTCTCAGACAGCCGCTCCAGAACAACTTGATCCTGCAACAGGGTTTTTTTCGACTAATGGTCCATTATTCGCTGCAGTATTTCAGACTCTGGTAGAATTTAACGGTAGTTCAACGAGCGTAGTACCAGTATTAGCTAGCCATGTTTACAATGTCAATGATACCCATTATACGTTTGATATAAGGAGCTATGCTAATTTCAGCAATGGCCAGCAGTTAAATGCCTCATCAGTATGGTTTTCCTTTGCAAGAGGAGTATTAACCTGATCTCCCTACTTTTACCACCATGATACTGAGTTCAGTAGATCAAGTATATCCTTCTGTTTCTTTGTTCTCTCCAGTTCCTTAAGGTCACCGTTCTGATCCTCTATCATATGCAGTTTCTCAAGCTCAAGGAACATTCTCTCCATGGAGTATTTCTCATTGAGCTTAGTGGATTCCATGCCCCTTCTCAGAGCTGATCTTATTAATAGTGAAAGAAAGAACACAAATACTGTTCCACGGATTGTGGATTCCTTATGATCCCTGAGTGGAAATATATCCATATCAGTTTTGAGTATACGAAATGCCTTCTCTATGGCATCCCTGTGCCTGTATACACTCAGGCAGGAAGATCCTGAGTATTCTCCCCTGTATACTAACAGGAATCTTCCCATCCTGTTCTCTGCAGCAGATATGGCATTGTCTCTTGCACTGGTAACAACAGCATTATTCTCAATCCTGTATGTGATATACCTCATGTATGAACCTGCAATAGATTCTATGCTCTTCTTAATTCCCCTCCTCACCTGCAGTGACTCTATCCTTTTCCTGCGTTCCATTATGTTCCTGTGCAGATCAGCACGTTCATCACTCTCCCTCCTGACATCATGGTAGAAATAGCCCTGGAGTTCCAGATCCTCCATAGAGAATGATACATGCCTGCAGAATATTGGGTATCCCTCATACATTATTGCATTGTCTGCCCTGTCCACTGTTTTTGATGCACTGGAATATACTGCTTTCACCTCCTTTCTCATGAATGATGCTGCGATGATATATTCCG
>DAUP01000118.1 GCA_002505185.1 Ferroplasmaceae archaeon UBA567
CCGTTCCCCGTGAGTGCGTTGGCCTCTTGGCAATCTATGAAGGATGAATATCTGTACATCAGAGATTAACCTGAGATCCCTGAAGCAGGTTCGACTGAGACTGCCTACGCTACGAACAAAGATGGTACATAAGATTGCATAACTTTTTGAGAACGGAAGGTGACAGGCATGGCTGGAAACCCAAGAAGCAACATAAATGGAATATCACAGACAAGCACTGTGTATAAAATAACCAGGGAGAGGCTTGTCAGGCGTGTGAATATAGATCTTGATAAAAACTCAGCTGAGGATATAAAAACGGCGGCCTCTGACCTTTACTTTCTTTTTTATTCCGGTCTGGTCACTGTCAAAAACCAGAAAAATAGCAATGAATTTATGGAAAGCATAAGGCTCAGAATGGATTATATGACAAAAACGAAGGAATTCACTCAGGCAAAGACATATTCACACCTGAACGACAGGTTATCCATGCTTTACAGCATAAATTTTATGAAGGCATTAAATGAAAATGCCAAAAAAAATGCCGCCAGAAACGGAAATTCCAGTGAATCACTTAATCCAAAAACAATAGAAAAATCAATGGAAGGTGCATCTAAGAAGATAGAAATGGCCCATGAAATTGAGAAAATAATAAAGGACAAAAATCCCGGGGGCAATACAGGCAGGAAAGAAGGCTTGTCCGTGGATAGCCTCATTGATCTTACAGATAAGGCGATGAAGGTTGAAAATGCTGACAGGATACTAACAATGGCCAATAAACTTATTGATATTATGCCGCGCTACACAAAGAAGATGAGGGCATTTTCAAATACCGGCGAACTTGCAGGGTATTATAAAACAAGGCATATATCAAATGTGCTTTCAAGAGAACTTGCAATGCCTGATGAAATTTTCTATTCAAAGATAATAAATGGGTTTACCGGTAAGGAAAAACGACTGCTTAGCCCGGGAGCCTATTATGTTCTATTGGACAAAAGTGGAAGCATGTATGAAGGAGATAAAACTCTATGGTCAAGATCAGTTGCACTTGCACTCTTCAGAATATCAAAGAACAAGGGGAGGAAATATTTTTTCAGGTTTTTTGACAATAAGCCCCATGACCTGTTGAATAGCCCATTTGACATTGTAGAGAATATATTAACGGTGGAGGCAAATAAAGGGACGTGTATAGAATGTGCCCTAAAAACTGCCCTGAGAGACCTTCAGAATGGGAAAATGGCCAGTGAAACCAATACTATTATAATAATCACAGACGGGGAGGACAAGGTGAATATGCAGGACTATTTCGGGAAAAAAAATGAAACTAAACTGATAACAGTTATGATAAATGGCTATAACGAGGGCCTTAAAAAAATAAGCACCACATATATGGATGCAAAATTAAATGAATCCGGTGCTTTGGAATTGCTTGGCCTTGCAAGGTCAGTTTAATTTTTAGAACCTGCGAGGGAAAATTTTCACGGGCAATTGTTAAAATATTTCCTGCCAGAAATTTATATAAACTATCTCACACAATATCCTCAGCTAAATCATCGAGGGTTCTCACTTTTGCCTCCATTATCCACAGCCTACACAATTTTATGAGAACCCATTGCCTATTTCAGGCAAACCGCTATAAAGGCACAAATGTTCTTGGGCATATATCTGTCTCAGCACAATCAGGATATACTTTATCCATCTCAGAACCAGTAGGAACACAGATGTGTTCCCAACCTCTCATAGAGGATTTTATTGAAGGATTTTCCATCATGCTCTCTGTTTCATGAACATTATATATTTTGCAATTCATTTACTCCCTGAAGGCTGGAGTTATCTTCCTCCAATGGCCGTAAAATAACCTGTGCCTGATAAATGATACGTAAAAACATATACCAGATTAAAATGCCTTATGGATGGGAAAAGCGTATATAGTTGGATGCGGCCCCGGAAACAAAGATTTGCTTACAGTTAAGGCCGTAAAAATTATTGGAGAGGCGGATACCATAATTTATGACCATCTTGTTAATCCTGAAATTCTCGACTATGCCCGGCAGGGTGCACGTAGAATCTATGTGGGCAAAAAACCCTATGTAAAAAGGATATCACAGGAGGAAATAAACAGAATAATCGTGGATGAAACATTGAAATTCCAGATGGTTGTAAGGCTGAAGGGAGGCGACCCATTCATGTTCGGCCGCGGTGGCGAGGAAATAGAAGAGCTAATAAAGAATAATATTGAGTATGAAATTGTTCCAGGCATTTCGTCACTCATAGCTGTACCTGAATCCGCAGGGATACCACTGACCCACAGAAATGTAAACCACGGAATACTGGTCACTACCGGCAACAATGTAGAAAACCTCAATATACCTGATTGCAGGACTTTTAAATGCAGGATGTATACCATGGTTATATTTATGGGTGCACATAATCTCAAGGGCATAATAGCCACACTTCTTTCTGCAGGCTATGACCCATCTTTGCCCATAGCATTGATAGAAAACGGAACATACAATTATCAGAAGACTTTTACCGGAAAACTGGGAAATATAAACTATACCTATAATGAATCCCCATCACTTATAGTAATCGGAGACGTTGTGCCATATCATGAAATATTCTGCCAGTCTGAAAACAGAAAATATTCCGGCAAAATCATAACGATATTTTATGATCTTTGCGCTCCAGACACTGGCTATCTGGAGAGTATGGGATTCACTGTATTCAAAATTAGGTCCGCTGACGTGTTTCCTGGAGATATTTCCACAACAGCTCTTTACGGTAAAAATATCGCATGTGATGGCCGTTTTACCAGTATATTGATGGATATATTCAAGTCCAGCGGCTTTGATCTGAGATGGTTAGGCAAAATCGCAACCGATTCCACTGGAAAAATCTTGCTACAAAAATATGGCATCTTTGATGTCTGTGATATATCCAGAGCAGACAGCAGTTACATAAAAATTGGATTTACGAACCAGGGTGAACTCCAGGCGGCCAAATTGAGGCCTGTAGAGATGGGCAGTTACATGGAGGATTATATTTCAAAATCAGATCTTATAATAATTGGAAGCCAGTCAGATAATTTGCCTGATGGTATCCACATTCCTGATAAAACAGGTATAATAAGGGTAAAGTATCCCTATAAAAACTTAAATAGTGTGGTCATGTCTTATTTTGGTGGGAAAAATGAAGAGAATTAACATTGTGGGAATCTTTCCGGGAAGGCCCATAAATCCAGAAGCCCAGAAATGCATAAGAGAAAGCCAGGTAATATTTTCCGGAAAAAGAAACAGGGAACTCATTCCTGAAACCAATGCACAGCTATTAGGTATTGGAACCCTGAAGGAATTCTCAGTTGAATTGGCGAATGCCTTTACGGAGGGAAAAATTATAACGGTAATAGCGTCTGGAGACCCTATTTTCTTTGGAATAGGGAAATATATAACTGAACATTATGATGTAAGTGAAATTTCTATTGTTCCTGAAGTAAGTTCCCTTCAGGTAGCCCTCTCAAGGATCGGGATGGATGCAAATAACATACGCACCATCAGCCTCCACGGGAGGCCTGTAAAGGGACTAGCACAAAAAATCAGGAATAATGTTAAAATTGCTCTGTTCACCGATTCCAACAATACTCCCTCAAATATAGCAGAATATATGAAAATTTTCGGACTGAAGGATTACATCATATATATTTTTGAGAGGCTCGGATACAGCTATGAAAAAATAGGAAAATATGCATTAGATGAAGTAATAGGAAGAAAATTTGATGCGTTGAACATAATGGTTCTGAAGAAGGATGGGAATAATAATACTCAATTGCCCGATGATAATGCATTTTTACGGAAAAACGACAATATTACTAAAAGGGAAATTCGTGAAATCTCTATTTCAGAACTTGAGCTGAATAATGGAGACACACTATGGGATATCGGTTCAGGATCAGGTTCTGTAGCAATATATGCATCCCTTATGGACGTTGACGGAAAGGTTTATGCAATTGAAAAAGAGAAAGTTCTATGTGGCTATATAGAGGAAAATATGATTAAATTTTCCACAGATATAAATATAATAAACGGAAAGGCTCCGGAAGCTCTGGAAAGCCTGCCGGACCCAGATGCAATATTTATCGGAGGGTCATCAGGCAACATAACAAAAATTTTTGAATATTCATATGGGAGAATCAGGAAGGGAGGCAGGATAGTGGCAAATATTGCAACTCTTGAAAATTTTCAGGCACTCATGGCATATCTGAGGGAAAATAAATTGCACTGTGAGGTGATCCAGGCCAATATATCAAGGCTTGATTCAATATCTATGTACACTAGATTTGTTCCCCTTGATCAAATTTATATCATAAAGGTGAGGAAAAGTCAACTACCCCCAGCTCACGCAGGGGGCTTGTTCCGTGAGGGACAACACAAGAGTTGATTAGGGGGCTT
>DAUP01000094.1:0-751 GCA_002505185.1 Ferroplasmaceae archaeon UBA567
TGCTTCCATGTATTGGATGTGGCCCCTGATATTTTGATCCACTTTGCTTAAAACTGGGAACATTAATCAGGTCCTTCATTGTAAGGGAATCGGAGGTTAACGGCTGCTTATATTCCGGTTTTGAATCGTTTTTTGACAGCTTTTCTTTGCCTTTGATATAAGGTTTGAATACCTCTAACAATTCAGATTTGGTTACAACGACAGGGGGGACTAAATGTAAATATATACTTCCATATATGTTGCCATTCGGGTGTATAGAACCTGGTCCAAGATTCTGGCCACCTTTTCCCCTTATATAACCCCCATCTATTAACGGAATATTGCCTACCGGCTCATCCTTGATTAAAAATAGATCACAAAAATGCCCTGGTGTTCCAGTATTAAATCTTGTAGTGTCCCCCAGAGATAGTGCCGCATTTCTTATTTTTTCATTGTCCTCGTCAATTCCAATAGACATGCCTGCCGGATGCAACAACCCCCAGTTGCCTCCTTTTAGAAGATAGTTATATACCTTTTCGGATGACACCGGATAATTATGGGAACTCTGCCAGGCGTGTTCAAATGGGGTTTTATCATGTGGTGATACAAGTATGGCCCTTATTCTTGGATAAGCCGTTAAAAAGTTTATTGTCTCTCTGGCTATTTCAATCCTTTCAGAGGGCGACATGTTTTTATCCTCGTTCTCATTATTCTTAGTAGTAATAATGGAACTGCCTTTATTACTATCAGTAAAATTTTTCATTTCTGAGTG
>DAUP01000094.1:821-5648 GCA_002505185.1 Ferroplasmaceae archaeon UBA567
AATATCGGTGATTTCATTTTTTATCGCCTTCCAACTTTTCCAGCTCTTTCATGGATGCAATCCGTGCAAAGTCCGAGACAGAATTATATGCCTCATTCTTTGCTACAAATTTCTGGATCTCATCGAATAATGACGCGGGAATTTTAATGTCTTTCCAGACTTTCATATTCTGCACCTCTTGTTAGACATATATGTCTAAATACTTTTTTGATTATAAATATTTCGCCATATATGTCTAATATCTTTTTTATACTCTTATAATATGAGACATTCATGGCGAAAACGTATAAAGATGTGAAAATTCCAGAAGAACTGTTTTTTAACATTAAGAATTTTATAGAAAAGTATTCAGAATTAGGCTTCAGGTCTGTTTCAGAATTTGTCAATTCTTCCGCACGGAATGAAATGGAACGCATTGAAGACAGAAAACATAACGAATAATTCATTATTCTTCCCCCTGTCGCTGTATTTTTTTTACATTTTTCTTAAGAATGTTCATGTTATGCCTGTCAATATCAAGGGATGTGAGAGATTCCGGAAACTTTAGGGCTTTTTCCTTCAACAGTATTATATCAATCTTCTCTTTCATTATTTCCCCACCCACTTCTTAAACTTAATGTACTCTGCACGGGTCATGAATTCGCTATACCTTTCTCTGATCTTCGCACGCACAAAGTCAGAAAAGTTAAACCTGTCGAATTGGGTCATTATCCTAGCCTTTTACTGGTCGTCGGTTTCCACATTCGCTGATATCGATATATCTTTCATTAGTGAACATCATCGAAAACTATATATATGCTTAGTCCGTATTTACTATAACCTATGAAACAAAAAGTCTCTAATTGCCTGGACGGACACACAAAAATGAGAAAAACTTACTGCCTGGTGAAATTGGCCGGAAAGAGGAGATGGGGACCTGTCGGTTGGACTTTTGGGCGAATCACATGTTTAGAGAGCACCGCTGACTTTTATTTTCTTGAGAATTCTATTAATATCTTAATGAAAGAATAGTTTAATTAAATGTTCGTATTCGATGTTAAAACATATACTCGTTTACAAACGAAGACGCCCCGAACGGGATTTGAACCCGTGTCACAGGCTCGACAGGCCTGTATGATAGGCCGCTACACTATCGGGGCAACCTAGTATTCCCGTAATTCTATCGTTTTATTTAAACATTTTTTATTTTTTTTAAAAATCAAATAGCCCAGCCAATATTATCACACCATTACCATCATATAATTTAGTATTAAACTATTTACCACAATACATTTTAATTACCAATTTGTTTAAATAACAAATTACCATTTATGTTTGTTGTCTTATGGAAGATATTGAATTACTTTCATGGAATTATAAAGATACGCCTGATCGTTTCGCTGAAATAATCAAGCATGACTATCAATATTTTGAATCTATGATGGAATTCAGGTCAATCAAAAAATACGTTATCCTTATAACGTGCAACCGCGTCGAAATATATTTCAGATCAGAGAAACCAATACTAGGCAGCATTGATGGGTCAATGCATCTTGAATATCCTGAATCTATTCGCCATCTATTCCTTGTTTCATCTGGCCTAGAATCAATGGCCCTTGGAGAAAACGATATTCTCAGGCAGATAAAATCCTCATATGACCTCTCAACAAAACGTGGAAAATCCGACAAATTCCTATCTTATACCTTCCAGAAAGCTATCTCTGTGGGCAAGGATGTGAGAACGATGACTGGCATTTCACATGGAAAAACATCATTATCATCCATTACCCTCGATATTATAGAAAGCAAATATGGGCTATCCGGAAAAAGGATATGCATAATAGGTACAGGCAAGATGGCCACTGCACTTCTAAATTACCTTGCAGGCTCAGGAGTAGAGGTTACTGTTGCTGGCAGGTCCTTAGACCATGCAAGGAACCTGGCGATAAAATACGGTGCAGCATATTCAGGGCTTTCTGATATAGATAATATCATAAAATCAAACCAGATAATTATAGCAGCTACCTCATCAAAACAATACATAATAAATAATTCCGATTATTCTGGAGTTGATTCCGACAAAATACTCATAGATCTTTCGAATCCTCCGAATATAGAAAAAACTCAAAATCCGTTTATCAAGCTTTATGACCTGGAAAGGATTTACAACATATCTAAGGACACAAGAAAACATCGCGAACTGGAGGTAAAAAAAGCTGAAGAAATAGTTGAAAACCAGTTAAGCCTTTACGCATCAAAGATCAATGAAATGAAATCAGACGAGATCATATCAACATTCTATAAATTTGCAGAACAGATAAAGAAAGAGGAAATCGAGGAACTCCTGAGAAAAACAGATGTATCTGAAAGACAATTGGAAACAATAAATATAATGATGAATTCCTTCACGAACAAACTCCTTGCTCCGTATACAAATTCAATGAAGAATTTTATCAAAAATAATGAAAAGTATTCTTATATTTTACAGGAATACGATAATATGCTTGGAAAACTTCTGGATAAAGGAAAAAATATAGGAGTTAAAAATTATAAATAAAGATTAAAAAAATATTTTATTTTACCACCAGCTGAAGAATGACACACTGTAGTATAAGGGCACATAATCTCCACCGTAGGTTATTAACCCGTCATTGTTGTAGGGTATTGTTCCGTTGAAGTTGTCCCAGTAGTTTCCTCCCTGGTATCTCGTTCCTATTATGCTTCCCCTCAGTGCAAAGCCATTTACATAATGGACAATGTGTGCTGGCTGTTTTGGTATATTCCACATATTTATGTAAACAGCAGGAAGTCCTGAGAATATGGAGTAAGCCGGGCTGTATGCTGTTATTTCAGTATTAACGAAGTTGTTGTATATTGTATCTCCAGAGCTGAATTCGGCTATTCCCAGTGGTGCTCCCCATATGTTAGTTACCTGATCAAAGCTGGTATTATATGTCTGCAGTGCATTCAGGAAGTAGTTTCCCCATACAGTTACACCAGGGCTTTTGTATACCAGTATTCCGCTATCCATTACATTGAATACATTCCCGCCTACCAGATCCCTGGTGGAGTTCCATATTACTATATTGCCTACAGGGAATCCCGATAGGGAACTGGAGAAATATCCTGTTATGTCATATGATTTCCATATCGTCACATTGGAAGCATTGTACAGTTCATAGTTCAGGAAGTTGTATGCTGGGAGATTGTAGAAAGATTGGTACAGTTCATATGTTGGATTGGTGCTTGTGTATTTTATGAACATCGAAGGCATATGTTCCATGACTGTACTTGCATTGGTATTGTGCAACAGAACTCCAGCGAATACCGGGAAGGCATAGTCGTTGAATTCCTCAAACAGCGGGCTTATAGGCCTCACCTGGTAGTTGTCAATCATATAGGGATTTCCAGGGCTTCCATTTCCATACAAGGATATGTTTGCAATCTGGGAATTGTCAAAGGCATATAAGGGCGTGTATATTCCCATAGCATAGTCATGCCTTAATGAAACGTTCTGCCCTAAGCTAAAGTATGCGTTCTTATAATTGCTCAGCAGTGCCTGGGCTGTGTACTGACCTGAAGGCAATGTAAAGCTATACTTCCCCGATAGAGAAAGAGGAGTCCACTGTGCATTGGATAGATTGAATGTATTCCCTGATGATACAAACATGAAGGCATTGGAAGGCGACACCTTTCCACTATAATGTGTCATGGCATTGCTGGATGATATGTTCCACATTCCGTAGACCATGGATGGTCCTGGAGTAAGATGTGCGGTGTTGTGTACCCATGATACAGCGATTCCCTCAGAGGTTTCACCTGTTTCAGATCCAACATCATAGGCCGATGGCACGTTGACATATCTGCTTCCGTTCCTGTATTTTAAATTCATTGTGGCATTTACATTGTATATGGATGTTGTGCTTCCTCCTCCTGGTCCCCCGGCCATTATCTCAAAATCATATGGTATGAATCCCGTAGGAGTGACAGTTGTTCCACTTGCCAGGTATTCAGGCTTTTTCGCTACAAAGGTTGATGGTTGACCATATGTTGAGTTAAATATGGCATAGTTATATGAACCGGACTGCATATGGTGGCCGCTCATTATCGAATAGTTGAAATACACAGCACTGTCTCTGTCAACAACTGTAGAGTTTAGGTACAGATTCAGTTTAAAAGGTGTAGTTACATGTATTGTTGGGCCTATTCCATAGTAGAAAACGGGCGCAACTAGTATTCCATTATCAGAATGAAATACATTGCTGCTCATTGTAAATGCCGGTGAGGAGAAATTCCATATATTGGTAAGGAACTGTACTGTATGTGTTCTTTCAGAATAGAATGCAACATTCTGTGTCCAGAAGGTGTAGTTGGAATTTCCGAAAAGTGTAACGTTTGTCAGGACGGAGTTCAGCTGGAATGTCTCACTGGTAGGTCCATCATTCAGTACATAGAACTGGCTCATATTATGAATTCCGACAGAGGCCATGACACTGGGAGTCGTTAAATTATATCCCACAAGTTTTCCAGAAACGTTCTTAGTTCCATAAAATCCAATTCCCATAGGTGCAGGAGCACTCTTATAAGATGGGGCTATTACACCATTTTGCCTGCTAATTTTGTTATAAAGTGCTGGTATGCTTGCATCTTTCATGGGAATTCCATTCGCTTCAAGCTGTTTCTCTATAGCCAATAACTTTGAATTATTGCCCTGGGAAGCCACATGATGTGAAACATCAGATGTAGCTGCCGGTGCCGCTGGTGCTGTCGTTCCCTGAGATGTTACAGCAGCAAAGGCCAGTGCAACAAAAATTATGGTTACCACAATTGCCAATAATTTTTTCATAA
>DAUP01000002.1 GCA_002505185.1 Ferroplasmaceae archaeon UBA567
TTGGACATTGAAACATTTTGATATAATTGTTTCAAGTAAAAATCGCACGATTCTTTGGGTCAAACGAATGTCCGTAATATTACTAAAATCCCTATTCGGAAAAAATCAATAAAGAATTGACAATCTCATAATTTCACTAATTATCATTATTCAAACGGCATTATTTTTTAAATTAAAAGATCACCCTGGTGGATAAAGTTATTAAACTACCATATTATACAATTGCATAATGCTCGAAAAGGGAATTTATGAAGAATTGGTAAATTTATGGCTCAGCAGGGAAATTAAAGACGATAAAAATATTAAGGTTTCAGTTGATAAGATTGATTCTCCTGGATCATCGAGGCTTCTTTCACTTTATTTTGCAGAGAAACTGGAAATAGCATTAAAAAAAATGTCGAATAGCAATGGTAATATCTCATCACAAGTGAAACTTGTCAATGAATTACTGGAAAAAATTAACGTAGCCCCCCCAGATGGCAGGTGCAACGATATTATTGACCCTCCAGAGATATTATATTCAGTTATTGATAATTCTTATCCATGGGGAAATGATAAGAATGAAGTTCCCCGGCCTGCCACATCAATAGCATATAGTTCACTTTTTACGGGTTCAAATGCCGAGCCAAGACTTTATTCCGAACTAAAATTAGAGATTATTACGTCAGATACCATCAACATGCTTGTTTCATTTATAAAGTGGAGTGGCCTTCGCCTCATATTGAATGAACTTAGATCATTCACAGAAAGGGGCGGAAAGCTAAATGTTATAACGACAACGTATATGGGGGCCACTGACTTAAAATCTATAGAAGAATTGAGCAAACTAAACAATACAAAAATAAAGATATCCTATGATACAAAAAATACAAGGCTACATGCAAAAACCTATATTTTCATGAGGAAAACTAGATTTTCCACTGCCTATGTTGGATCATCTAATCTGTCAAATGCTGCAATATCAGGAGGCCTGGAATGGAATGTCAAGGTTGCAGGCAAGGATATGCCTGAGATGCTTGTCAAAATTCAGGAAACGTTCGACACATACTGGCATTCTGGTAGCTTTACGGAATATACAAAAGATAACGCAGAGGAATTAAAAAAAGCCCTAAATAAAGAAATAAATAAAAACAGAGAATCTGATTATATTTTTGATATAAAACCCTATGACTACCAGTCAAAAATTCTGGATGGACTAGAAGCAGACAGAGAACTACGTGGAAATTATAGAAACCTTGTCGTTTCTGCAACAGGAACTGGTAAAACTGTAATATCCGCTTTTGATTACAAAAGGTTTGAAAAGATGCATCCAGGAAAAAGTAGATTATTATTCATAGCACACAGGGAGGAAATACTGAAGCAGAGCCTGCAGTGCTTTAGGAGTGTACTCAAAAACTATAATTTCGGTGAACTGTACACCGGAAATTACAAACCAGCGTCCATGGAACATTTATTCATGTCAGTGCAGACCTTTAATTCAACAAGGCCTGACCATATACTGCAGAACGATTATTATAATTTCATAGTTATAGATGAGTTCCACCACGCACCAGCTAAATCATATAAACCAATTTTAGAGTATTTTAAACCAGATATACTGCTAGGCCTGACTGCAACGCCGGAAAGAATGGATGGAAAAGACATACTAAAATATTTTAACAACCATATTACATCTGAAATTCGATTGCCAGAGGCTATTGATAAAGGCATTTTAAGCCCATTCCAGTATTTTGGTATAACGGATTCAGTGGATCTGGATAAGATATCATGGAGCAGGGGTCGGTATGACACAGGTGAGCTGGAAAGACTGTATACATCCAGTGGAAATATGTCTGATGAACGTGCCAGCCTGATTAAGGAGGCAACAGAAAAATATATATCAGATATCAATGACTTAAAAGGTCTAGGTTTCTGTGTGTCAGTTGCACATGCTGAGTTCATGGCTGATTATTTCAATAGAAATGGCATAAGTGCCATAGCCTTGAAAGGTAATTCAAAACAGGAAGAGAGGGATACCGCCCATGAACAATTGAGAACCGGAAAAATTAAGATTATTTTTGCTGTTGATATATATAATGAAGGAATTGACATCCCGGAAATTAATACAATACTTTTTCTGAGACCAACAGAAAGCCTTACTGTTTTCATACAGCAGCTTGGACGTGGCCTTAGATTATCTGATGGGAAGGAATGCTTAACAGTCCTTGACTTTGTGGGAAGATCAAACGCAAAATATAATTTTACAGGAAAATTCCTTTCCCTTGTACGTAACCATGGTGTATCAATAAAGAAAGAAATTATATCAGGATTTATGGATCTTCCAAGAGGATGCTATATCGAGCTTGAAAGAAAAGCACAGGAATATATTCTTGAAAATATAGAGAAATTATATTCGTCAAAAAACGGATTGATAACAAGGATAAAAGAGTTCAAACAAGAATCAGACATTGATCTTACCCTGGCAAATTTCCTAGAATTTTATCACATTAACCCCGAAGATATCTATATTAGAAACAATTTCTCCAGATTATGTGTCTTAGCTGGAATAAAGCAGGATTTTCATGAGGATATAGAGGAAATTTTAACAAAGGCAATGAAAAGGGTCTGCCAGATCAATTCACATTCATGGATTAAAACGGTACTTGAAAAACTCCTGATTCCTGAGACAATCTTTAAATCCACTCTCTCGGATCAAGAACTTAAAATGGCTGATATGTTCTATTTCACCATATGGAATAAACCTATCAAAAAATCTGGTTTTTCAGACTCAGTAGACGCTATAAATTCATTGAGAAAATATCCTGTTCTCTATTCTGAATTGAAAGATCTCCTTGACTATCTGATGTCTAAAATTGATTTTGTTGAAGAGGCGCTTCCTGGGGGACATACGCTTCCTTTGAAACTTTATAGTTCTTATTCAAAAAACCAGGTACTTGCAGCAATGGGAATTGAAAACCCGATATCGGTACGTGAAGGAGTAAAGTATATTCCACAAAAGCATATGGATATACTCTTTGTAACTCTGAATAAGTCAGAAAAATACTATTCTTCCACAACTATGTACAATGATTACGCTATTGACAGCGAACTGTTCCACTGGGAGACACAGAGTACAGTTTCCCCCCACTCACCAACGGCAGAAAGGTATTTTCATTCACAAGATAATAGAAATACAGTTTTACTATTTATAAGAGAGTTCAGGGAAAACCTTTTGGGTGCCTCACCGTATATATTTCTTGGCAGGGTGAGGCATAAAAGCCACAGTGGAAGCAATCCTGTAAGTATAATCTGGGAAATGGAAAAACCAATACCGAAGAGATATCTTGAAATAACAAATAATATGCTTCCTGCATAATTTCTNNTAAATTACTGCCCACGCTTAATTGGGCTCCTACTTAAGAGTTTAAGTGTTCTATAAGGATATTTCTGGCTCTTCATACTTGACTTTCGAGAAGAGGTTGACGGGCAATCTCATGCAGAAGTCC
>DAUP01000025.1 GCA_002505185.1 Ferroplasmaceae archaeon UBA567
ATTTTAATTCTCGGGCTGTGAACATGGATCATGAAAACCTGCATGCATTTTCATGTGTGTGTGCGTCTTTTTTTGTGTACCCCCTTGGAAATGCCAAAAAAATGAAAAAAGGGAAAACACGGAAAAATTAATTTTTGGTTATTTAATAAATATGGATAGATAGATGTAAGGACACATGGCATTACATGTTATAGAGAAGTTGTATTTTCCTTATTTTTAGAATGCACGTGTCATGAAAAAAAGCATTCTCTATAAGGGGTAAAATAATAAAAAAATAACCAAATAACCAAATTACCGCGCGTTACAATATATTTGGTTATTCTTATTTTCCCTTTATAATACTGCTTCGTTTGAAGATCAATAACCAAATAACCAAATAACCATAGTTTTCACTATACTTGTTGTTCTCGTAAAATTGGTTATTTGGTTATTCGTCTCTTAGCCAATCAGAAAAACACGGCTTCCGCATACATAACTAAATTTCTGAAAACTCGGTTTTTGACTATATTTGTGGTTATTCACTTTCCAGAAAACATCTAAAATACGGGTATTCTGGAGATAACCATTTTTCGCGGAGCCTTTGTTTTCCGACATATTAGAGCGATTAACTCCAGATAGGATATAAGGTTTTTGCTACCCCAGGAATACGGTATGATCCCTTGTAGAATCCCGTATCAAGAAACTGTATGCTCTTTCTTGCTCTTGTCATCCCTACATACAGAATGCGGTATTCCTCAGGTGTCATGGCATCTGCAATCATCTGTGGAAGATCAAGGGTGAGCATCACATGGTCAAATTCAAGTCCCTTTGCTGCATGGATTGTATCACAGTAAACAACAGGAACGTTCTCCATCAGTAGCCTTTTTACATTGATCTTAACTCTGTCAGGAATATCCATCCTGTTGATTATCTCAACCGGGCCCATCTTCTCTCTGAGCATATCGTATGAAAAAATCGTTGGCTCCTTTTTCACTTTTGCCTTTGTCCCCCTTACCCATAGCGAAGCAGGCGAATGCTCCACTATATAGGCAAACTCACTGGCATCTATGCTGGGCCATTTCCTCATTATCTCCGCAATCCTGAAAGTCTGCTGTGTCCATCCGTTTCCGTACCCGTGTTCATGGTTTATCGGTATCACCGCATAGGGAAGCTGATTGGCTATATTCTTTGCCAGATTTGTTGTCCTGCACAGTATTGCCTTTGAACCATCCAGCTTTACCATATCCCTGAGGGAATACATGTCAATCTTTGTTTCTCCAAGCCCTATGTATGGCATTCGCATCACCGTGCCCTCTGACAATGCCATTTCTGCCAGTTTCCTCAGATTATCCCCATACCTGTGTGATTCCCCAAGTATTTCATACCTGTCTGCCCGCTTTACAAATTCCTTAACATCTATCCCCCTGAATCCATATATGCTCTGATGAGGATCCCCAACAATGTATCGTTTTTCACATTTGATATTGTCCACTATCTTCCACATCAATGGGGATAAGTCCTGGGCTTCATCTATGTAGAGGTATCTCTTGTAATAGGTACGCTGCGATCCTATCTCCAGCACATCAGTATAATCAAATTTTTTAATCTCATCCTTGTATTTTTTCCATGCATCGAACAGATACCGCATGGACATCCTTTCATTCATCGGCTGATACGGCTTTTTCATGGTGTTTATTACTGTGTCATAGTATCTGGAGAACCTTTCCCAGTCAGTTTCACCATCCTCAAGGATTCTCATCCCTTTGGGATATGTCAGTCCGTATTTGTCGCAAAATGCCTTTATGTCTTTACTGTCCACGAATGGTCCGATACCGTTCAAAGAGGACATGGCACTATGGATAGTGGCAACATGGTGTTTATCTGCCTCTATCCTCTCCCTTGCACCCTTAGCCATGCTTCTGTTGTACGTCAGGTACAGAAAATCATCGGTTCCATTCTGCTTTATCAGTTGTTCAATCCTGTGTGTTTTTCCTGTGCCTGGAGGCCCTATGATTGTATAGGATTCCATCTTTATGTCATTTACTGTGTATATAAAAAATTTCTTAGAGAAATTTTATATGCTTTTAAATTATGCATGGTTATGCAGTTGAAATTGAAAGTGAAAAAATACGGTAAATCATACGTTCTGGTGATACCGAAAGGCATCATTGATTCCACTGATGTCAGACCTGGCACGATACTTACCGTTGAAATTGGGTGATCCAATGCTGCATCGTGAAACGATCGATGATCATGTTGTTGTTATTCATGCAGATCCGCATAAGGATAAACTCAGGATTGAGATTATAATAGACGGAAAAAGTGAGGTATGGGAGAAGATAGACAGAGAGGATCGGGATGATAACCCTGCTCTATCTAAGCTGATAAATGCTGGCTTCTATGAGGTATGGGAGCATTTTCTTCAGAGCAAAGCAGATTCCCCTGCTTCAATTCTTGCCCATGTGTCTAAGGTGATCTCGTACGATCACCAGTTCTCCGCGGACATATACTTTGGAGATAATGTTTACAGGCTTGACAAGGATGGGTTCATATCATCAAAATCATTTGTGATATGGTATCTCGGCACATTTCACCGCATTCCATTGATAAAGGAGGAGGAATGGAAGGAATTTGTTGCTGAAATTCTTGCAATGGCCGAAGTATCATTCTATGATCCCCTTGGCGTTGATATGATGGGAATGCTTCTTGACATGATGAGGCAATCCGAGATACACAATGATTTCTGCGATAGGGTAGCAGGAATGTACAGTCCTGGGGGAGCGAAGTCATGGTTTGTGTATATCAAGGAGAACAATTTTTCCCTCTATGTTCCATCTGGAGTGCTTCAGTCCATACGGCACAGGGCAGATATGAAAACAAAGGCTTTNNCTATGAGAAAAGACCATCCAGCAAGTTTTGGGTTCTGTCGGTTGAGAAGATAGCTGAGGTTGATGCATCCATAGCTGAGATACTCGCAAATACCATAGACTGCCAGAAAGAATGTGCATTGGAGGTAATACAATGATAGAATTAGGTGATAATGAAGTAAATAAGGAAGTGTCAGACATGCTGTCTGCCATAGAGAGAAAAAAGAAATGGCTTGTGTGCAATATTGATGGCAAAGATGCCCTGATTCCTGACACAAGGGATGCCCTTGGGCATGATCTGTTTGGAGTTGAGAAATTCCAGTGCCATTCCCCAAGCCTTGATCTGATTGTTTTAGCATGTCCCCTGAAATTCATCGCAAACATATATGCCTGGGGCATGTTCACAANNTCCAGATAGAAGTCCAGAGCAGTGGTGGTGTGAAATGATGTCTAAGGAGAAAATAGCACAGCTCTATATTGCTGCGGGAATCTTGATCGCATTAGCCGCCAGGGACATTTATGAGACAATTGAAATGATGGAAAATTCAAAAGAGGAGGTTGTTCCACAATGATCTCCCTTTATTCTTTCTCTAACAACTGGATGGATCTTTCCCT
>DAUP01000067.1:0-2167 GCA_002505185.1 Ferroplasmaceae archaeon UBA567
TTTCAGTATTCGCTTGTATTATTTAAAATATTCAGGGTTGAAAAAATTTATTAAACCTAAGAATATGAAGTAATATGGAAGTTGTCAATTATAAAATTAAACTGGATATTGATTTTGCAGGAAAAAAATATACGGGAACAGAAAACGTAAAAATTAAGGAAGCAGATAAAAAAGTAACCTTTGACCTGGACAAAATAGATGTCCATGAGATAAAAATTAATGGCTCCAGCGTGAAATATGTAGTTACTGAAGATAACGTGTCATTTTCCACGAATGGCGGCGATATTTCCGTGGATGTGAAATTTTCATCTGACAATAGCAGAGGGCTTAAGGGGTTCTATGTGGCCGGAAACGATAAGGAGTATATACTCTCCACGCAGTTTGAAGAATCTGATGCAAGAAGGGCATTCCCGTGCATAGACAACCCCAGTTATAAGGCAACCTTTGATATTACAATGGTAATTGACAGTGATTTGCAGGCCATATCAAATATGCCAGTAAAATCTGAAACCATAGAGAATAATAAAAAGGTTGTTGAATTCGATCAAACACCAAGAATGGCAACCTATCTTGTCTATCTCGGTGTCGGCCACTTCGATGAAATGGAGGATGAATACAGGGGGAAGAAAATATTTCTCACTGCCATGAAGGGACACCTTACCGGTTCAAAATACCCCATTGAAACAGCAAAAAAATCATTGAATTACCTTGAAACCTACACGGGAATAGATTATATGATTCCGAAGCTGAATCTCATATCCGTGCCGGAGTTTGCAGCTGGTGCCATGGAAAACTGGGGAGCAATCACATTCAGGGAAATCCTGCTCAATATAGACAGGTCAACAACAAGCAGGAGTTATAAGAGAACAGCAGAGGTCATTACACATGAGCTGGTACACATGTGGTTCGGTGACCTTGTAACGATGAAATGGTGGAATGACCTGTGGCTAAATGAAAGCTTTGCCACATTCTTCGCGTTTAAAACAGTTGACAGTACCAATCCGGACTGGAAGTTTTTTGGGGATTTTCTTCTTGACCAGACAGATGGTGCATACACCATGGATGCCCTTAAAAATTCACATCCCATAAATGCAGATGTTTCTGACCCCAGAAGCATATCACAGCTATCATATGAGATAAGGTATGGCAAGGGCTCAAATGTATTGAGAATGATTGAGGCATATGTGGGCAATGATGTATTTATGAAAGCCATGAGAAATTATCTTAAGGAATTTTCATACAGCAATGCCTCCGGATCTGACCTGTGGAATGCCATAGAAAAAGAGTCCGGCAAGGGCATATCTGCCATAATGGAACAATGGATTTCACAGAAGGGCTATCCGTACCTTACAACGGAAAGGGATGGAGATTCACTTAAAGTTGCCCAGAAACAGTTCTATTTCCTTGAGGGTGATAAAAACTCCACATGGAAAATACCACTGTTTATAAACAGATTCTCAAGGGATGAGAAACAGCTAATGGAAGGAAGCGAGATAAGGATAGATGGAGACATACTGTCCCTGAACTATAACCATGACGGATTTTACAGGGTTTTATACGATGACGCAATGTTCGAGACAATATCAAGGAACCTGCCCCAGGTCACTGCAAATGAAAAATGGGGACTGGCCAACGATCTTTATGCGTTCCTGCTTTCAGGAAGAATCAGTATGACAGAGTACGTGAGAAGGCTGGAAAAACTTTATGGCATCAATGAAAATATAGTAATAGACGAAATATCAAAACAGCTTTTTAACCTGTACACAATAACAAACAATGCATATTTCAGAGACCTTGCCAATTTCTATATAAAGGACAAAATGGAGTATATAGAAGCAAACAAAAGGGATGATTTCAATTTCAAAATCACCCTTTCTGGGCTGTATACCAGGCTGGCATATATAAACAGTGATTTCTGTTCATCACTTCTAAAGAAATACAGTGGCTACGAAGATGTGGATCCTGATTTCAGGCTTGCGTATCTTGTTGCACAGGCAAAAATAAACAATGATTTCCAGTATTTTGCAGATATAATACAGAATACCATAAATGATGAGGATAAGACGAAGGCTATAACGGCATCCGGCGTTCTTGAGGGGGATGAAAACCACAGTGCAATTATGGAATTTGTTAAATCTGGAAGAGCCAAAAAACAGGATATGGACTC
>DAUP01000067.1:2181-3641 GCA_002505185.1 Ferroplasmaceae archaeon UBA567
ATGATTGGAAATGCCGGAGTAAAAGACCCGGATAAGATGAGGAAAGATGCCGAATCCATAAGAAAGGATGAAATATTCGGTGGAATAAACAAGGGGCTTGAATTCCTCGAAATCTATGAGAATTTAATAAAAAACACCAAATAAATTAATAATTTTTTAAATCCCTTAAATTTATTGCTGCAAATGGTATGATCATTTCTTCCCTGCTTAACCCACCATGCATTCCCCGATCCTTTATTATGTCATCTTCATAATATCTGTACCATACGGTATTGCCGGAATAAGGAAGTATAGTAACATCCCCAATTCTTGATTTATACTTTTCATCCGGCATTTTATCTCCAAGAATACCAGATGCCAGAAGTTCTGATTTGGTTATTACATCTGCCATGCCTTCAAGCTGATTTTCAAGCACATACTTCAGCTCTGATGGATTTTCAGTGTGCATGGCCATATCCCTTGGACTCCACGTTTCAGGTATTCTTAATCCACCTCTGGAAGCCATTAAATTACTTACTCCGGATACATATATTTTATTAAATACCGGTGTGAATCCATGGTCTGAAGAAATTATGATGGAAATATCCTGCCCCTTGAGAGCTTTCAGGAGGCCATGGAACATTTCTGCTATATAACGGAGTGACTCTAGATGTTCCGGGCTGCCAGGACCATAACGGTGCTCCATTTTATCCGGATCCTCAATGTAGAAAAATACATAGGAATCCTCTTTCATTTTTGCAAGAAGTTTTCTCAGAATGAGGAACCCTTCAAAGAGGAAATCATACCGCTTCTTCTCCCTTGCACCGGAATACATAATGCGGCTGTAACTGCTCTTCAAAAGGTCAGCATGTGATACAACATATGATTTCACACCGTTTTCCTTCAATTTTTCATAAAATGTTTTTCCATGGAAAAGTATGGATGGATCTGGCTTTATTTGTGAGAATCTCTCACGGTCTTGCTTATATGCCGGTATAAATGGAAGGCTCTTCAGGACCATGTTATACTGCTCTATATAAAGCCTCCATTCAAAGAGGCCATGTTCCGGTGGCGTGGTTCCTGTGTTTATGGTATTACTGGCAGCCGCAGTTGTGGATGGAAAAATGGCTGTAATTGGAGATACAGTCCCCGACCTGTTTATTTCATCAAATGCCTTATAATTTCCAAGATAATTGATCCAGCTGTCGTATCCTAAGCCATCTATATAAACAAATACAACCTTCTTTGGGCCGCATATGTTGCCATAAAGCCTTTTTTCCAGGCCTCTTCCCCTGTGGGATATATTAAATAATGACAGAATAGTATTGTTTATGTTGGAGAAATTATATCCATTGTAATCCGGATAAACAAAATGGGCATCAGACTTATATCTGTATTCCAGTTCCCTGTCTATCATAGTATTGTATTGACGAATTGTATTAATTCTTTGCCAGATATAAAAAATCAATAAATGTTCAGGC
>DAUP01000064.1 GCA_002505185.1 Ferroplasmaceae archaeon UBA567
TCTACCGCGTCTACTACGGGCTGATATACAACAGTATGTCCTGGCAGGCTTCCGATATCTGCCTTAATGTGTGAAATTGTTGTTTTCATAATATAGCTATATCAATAATAAGTATTAAATTTTATGTTATATTTGCGATTAAATTAGTGCAAATTCAGTATTTCTACACACTTATTCAATTTTACAAATCCACATGAATGAAACCATACAAATATTTAAATACTATAATTTTTGACAGGCAAGAGGATTTCTATAACCCGGTTCCCTACTAACATCAAAATCTATATAACTCTGAGAAATTAGCAATATGGGCAATTCTCAATTATTTGAACAGTTGCCCCAATTGTATGTTCATGGGTTTTTAGAAATTGCCAATAATAATTTTATACCTCCCTGATATGGTTTACTGTAAGTGCAACTGCAGCCTCTTTTATGATATGTGCTATATATCCATGGACGAATGTATTCCCAACCGTGCCAAAATACTGGTTTCCAATCCTGATGATATTGGCAAAATTATTCGGGATGAACTCCTGCCTGTAGCCCATTGCATTTTCCATTGCCCTGATACCGGATGACCTTGCTATTATAGCCGACATTGGGATAAATCCACCATTTTCCACGAACATGGAGTCGCCGGCAGCATAAACATCCGGATAATCTACAGACTGCAAAAGGGAATTCACAACAATTCTGGAATTCCTTGTTTTTATTTCCTGTTCTGTGGGAGGGATATTTCCAGTAAACCCACCGGCAAATATGGTAAGGTCTGAAGGATAGGACCCGGCTGCCGTGATCACATGGTTTTTTTGGACCTCCTCAACAGGATTTCCCAACTCTATATTCACACCCATTTCTGATAGTAATCTATAGCCCCATTCAGAGAATTTTTGTGGAAGGCCAGAAAGTATGGATTTCCCTGCTTCCAGTATGGTCACATTCACATTTTTGATTGCTCCGGCAAGTTCTACGCCTAAATAACCTCCACCTATTATCACTATGTTTTTCTTGCCCACCAGTTGTTTCCGCAGATTAATTGCATCCTCGGGATTTGAAAATCCCTGGACATATTTGCTTCCCCTTATGAAATCATATTTTTGCAAGTGGCCAGTCGCTATAATAATTCTCTCATAAAAGATATCCTTCCCGTTTATATCCACAGTTTTTTTATCAAAGTCAATTTTATTTACTTTTCCTGTATAATCAAGATTTCTGGGAATTTGCGAAAATTTCTGGTCTTTTCCCTGTATTATGTCAATGACTCTTGGAGCTATAGTCATGAATGGGCTTTGATCCACAAGCACTGCATTCCTGTTTCTAAGTTTTGCAGAAACTCCTGCAATGCCTCCACCCAGAATAATAATTTTGCCAGCCATAGATCCCATGCCGGTGATTCCTGTTTGTTTTATTAATTTTCGTAAATATACAATATAGTCCATCATCGATATTTTGCGAATGGCAGTATAATTTCCACGGCATAACCATTTTTAAAATTATCCGGGCAGCTAAGCTCAGATCTTCAGGGTGCAAATGAATTGCAAAGCATATACTGTTTCATGAAAAAGGGAATTCCAGATAAATTCACGGGAAAAACCATAAAAAAATGGAATGATGCCTATTTCTTCTATAGAGGATAGGCTGTAACCAGTAACAGGTTCTCATAAAACGGTCTAATCCATGAGGAGTGAAAGCGAAACAGGAGTGGGAATCTTCCATGCTTTAGCGGAAATGGGCATGCCGGAAGGCTTAGATGAATATTAAATATCAGGAAATAATTGCTTATAATGGATGAAAACGATTTGAATGAGCTAAAATACATTTTCTCGTACCTTGTGGATTCGTTTTCATATGAGGTAGAAAGGGACAAAAAGGCAAGGGAGATAGAAAATACTGCCAAAGAACTTGAAAATGAAAAAAAATCAATAGAATCACTGAAGAATGGAATAAGTGATAATATAAACACATTCATTAACGTTTATAATAATTTTAAACCCCATGGGGAAAAGATAATGGAATCGGTAGGATCAATAACAGACCAATTTTTTACAAAAAACTCCCAGGACACTCTTTCAAAAATCTCTGAACTGAAATCAGAAATGGAAAAATATGTGGAAAATGGAACCCAGGCAATGGAAAATTTCCTGTACTTAAATCCCTTTACCATATTGAATTCCTACATTGAAGCATCATTGGATAGGGAGAAAATAGAAATAAAGCAATTCATACAATGTAGTTATGGAATAAGTTACACATTCATGCTTGACCCTAATAACAGCGAATTTATGAAAAATCCATTTTTCTCGTCCCTATATAGTGGAATTAAAATCCCACTGGAAATTGACAATGCACATAATATAGTTTATGAGAACATGGATAGCTATATACTTGCAAGCACCAGACTGGAAGCAAATAATCTGAAGTGCGTTTTCGACAAACCGGAATCAGAAAACTCCTTTGAGTTTACATACGGAATAGGTACGCCGAATATGGATATTTTGGCATTGGGCAGGGACAGTAAAAACAGAGTACTTGACAATCCTGATTTGAAGTCACATCTTGACATGGAAATTCTGAAGGATGCCCTGAAAAAACTGTCAAGGGAAATCACCGGGCTGGCAGAAAAGGAGAAAAAACTTGTGTCATTACAAATTGACGGTGAAGAAATACTGAATACAATGGACTTTGAAAAGATATTTTACAGAATAATAGGATCGGATTATATCAAATCACTGGTAAAATCGTTGCCTGAATCAGAGGAAAAGCCGGGCTGTATTTCAAAGGAGCTCATAAGGCACAGGATACACATAATAGGGAAAGATGAAGACTATATAATGTCAACTCTTTTTGGATGATTTTCTGAACAGATGGGTAAATTCTGGGTTATACAGATAGGATTTTTTATCGGAGTCATATGATATATTGCCGCCAACCATGATAAGTGCCTGCCTGTTTATCCTGTTTTCGAAGAGCGCATGTTCAAGATTCCCTATTGTTGTATCAATTATTTTCTCATCTGGCCAGGATACCCTGTAGGCTATGACAGCCCTGTCGTCCCCGCTGTATCCGGCCCTTATGAGTTTCTCACTTACAACCTTAGCATTGGAAGCGCTAAGAAAAATTGCAAGTGCTGTTTTATGGGATGCAAGGAGTTCCAGGTTCTCATTTTCGAAGTGTTCAGTCCTCCTTGGTACTCTTGTAAGTATCACAGACTGTGTTGTCCCAGGTGATGTCAGTTCTATTCCCATGCTTGCAGCAGCTGCGAATACGGAACTGATGCCAGGTATGATTTCATATTTAATCCCATTTTTATTGAAAAATTCGATTTCATCGTTAATAGCACCATATATTGCAGGGTCCCCACTGTGCAGCCTGGTTATGTCGAGTCCCTCATCGGCATACTTTTTAACCAGTTCGTTTATCTGTTCAATATGGAGATTAGATGTCTTTATAACAACTTTCGCCTTGCTTTCCCGGAATGTTTCCGGGCTTACCAGTGAGTCAGCGTATATTATCACATCTGTGGAATCTATAATCCTTTTTGCCTTTACTGTCAGGAGTTCAGGGTTCCCAGGGCCTGCACCAACTATGTGTATCGTTTTATCACCACTATTGTCATATAATCCTTTATATCATCAATGCTATTATAAATTCTTTCTTTCTCTGTTGAAACATAGCTCATGATATAATATTCCATATTTTTGTTTTTTTCAATGATTTTTCTTATCACTTCCCGTGCCCGTATAGCCTTGAATATAACAATATTCGTGGATGAGAGTATTTGCTTTTCCATATAACTATAATCATTTACTGCCGGCAGCACCAGGAGTGTTTGATCCTTCGTGGCCAGTATTATCTTCATGGCTGCCGAAATTCCGTTCATGGAGCTTATCCCTGGTATAACATCAAATTCTATTTTGAGATAAGGCATTATATCAAGAAATGTACTGTAAAGCATTGGTTCACCCTCAACAGCATATACGGAATGCAGCCCTGACTTTTCTGCTTTCATTATCATCTCAGCGTATCTCCGGCTTAATATGGAAATTTTTTCACTCCCTATTGGAAATTCGAGGGGCTTCATATTACCACTCTTTACTCTAAGAGAATTCAAAATAGTTTCTGCAGAATTCAATGAGGTTTTGGGATAAAACACAACGTCTGCCGCCATGATAGCATTATAGCCTTTTAAGGTTACAAGTTCAGGGTCTCCAGGGCCAAGCCCCACAACCTTAAATAAACTCATCTAACTCCCCTCCAAGGA
>DAUP01000075.1 GCA_002505185.1 Ferroplasmaceae archaeon UBA567
GGTATATTCTCATCTATCCATTTCATGTAAAAATCAGTATCCTCATCCATTCTGTACAGGGATGAAAGAACAGCATTGTAATCTGGTTTCCTGAATGTGTCAGATGTTAAATAGTATATGGATTCTCTTGTGTCCCTACTATTCCTTCCATAGTCATTTTCCGTGGATTTATACAGGTACAGATCGTTTATCATAGCCCTAATGTCTGGCTCATTTGATTTGATAATTCCATCTATCTGCAAATCGGTTATGTGTATATTTTCTTTATGGGCAATGTCTTTCAGTACCTTATGAACACCTGTAAAGAATGCTTTATAGTTAACCTCGTTTTTTCTTCTGTAGGGCGTCATTTCTATATCTACTGATCTGGAAATTATATCCCTTGCACTATTCTTTGATTTAAAGGAATAATAATCGTTCATGGTGATTACAACTGGATTCTTTGTATTTTTTATTATGTCCAGAAGTTCAGACATGCCACCTGTGTCTCCTCCAGTTGATTTGTTTCTGGATTCAAATATGTTATCGGCCTCGTCAATAAGTATAAGCCTGTCAGGCGTTTTGCTGGCATCCCCTAGAAGATCCCTGTACTCGGATGCCATGAGAGCTATTTTTTTCATACTTTCTCTGTTTCTCTGTTCCGATGCATTCATTTCTACAACCGGAAGGTGTGCATAATTAGCCAGTGCATAGGCAGCGCTTGTTTTTCCAATGCCCTGTTGCCCCCAAAGTATTAATGCCTTTTTAACTTCTGAATGATTCAACCATGAATCTATCCATGAGATCATGGCATGGCGTGCTTCACTGCTCAAAAGCAGGCTATTCATGTCTGATGGACGGTATTCATCAGCAAATGACATTAATGTACCCTCGTGCCTGGGGCAACATCCCTATCAGGCTTTAAAAGTGACACACCTTTTTCATCTTCAACGGCAAGAAGCATCCCCTGGCTTTCCAGGCCCATAAACTTTGCAGGAGCCAGGTTATTGATTACAACAAGTTGTTTCCCAAGCATGTCTTCCGGAGAATAACAGTTGGAGATACTGGAAATAATCTGTTTCTTCTGGTCTCCCAAATCAACAATAATCTTCAATAAATTTCTGGATTTTTCGACCTTTTCACATTCTACTACATTTCCTACCCTGATATCTATCCTATGGAATTCATCTACGCTTATCTCTTCCATATCCTGTATTTTAGCTATTCNNGGTTATCTCTTTTATCAGAATGGCAAATGCCAGAAATATAATAACAGATGCTACGGCAACAGGAATAAACAATAAAATGTCGTATACCTTTATGAACATGGTTACACCAAACAGAAACAGGAATTGGGCAGATGATGGTATAAGCTGATAGAATATTCTTAAATCAGGCTTCATGCTTTCCGCCCTTACCACAGTGATTCTGTATGCTATTGCCTCGAAAGCCAGGGCAATAAAGGTACTGACGGCACCGCCTAAAACCCCCAGAGAGAAGAAGCGTATTTCGAATATATCTGGTGGTATCAGGAGCATATCCAGGGAAATATTCACTATAAGCGTGGCAACAGTAATCTTTCCTATCTTGTTCGTGAGCCCACGTGCCACCAGGCTTGAAGAATATGCACTGTTTATTGCCACAAGGTAGGACGCTATGGACAGGAATATCAGTATATTTGCATATGGAATCAGGGCAGCAGACCATAAATTAACAACATATACTCTTAAGGCTATGAAAATAATCACAAGTGGCAAGATAAAAATGGATATTATTCGTTCAAATGCTGAAATATCTCCCTTGAATTTTTTATCATTTGAACCTCTGCTCTTCATTAGCAGTGGAATGAAAAATATGCTTATTGTACCGGAAAATGTTGCAATAGGCCCGGATATGCGCTGCAGACTTGCAAAGGCTCCAGTTGCCACGGCATGCCAGTAAAATTCAATAAGAACCTTGTCTATGTTTCCGCTGACGGAACCTATAACAGCAGCAAGTGCAAGTGGATATGCAAGTTTTGTATATTTTTTGAATAGATCCATGGAAGGCCTGTTTACTTTCCATGGACGCCCAAAAAGTACAGATATCAAGAAGAACATGAAATAGGAAAAACTATAAATTATTGCCATTACAATTGCAGCACCTACTGTATTATATCCAGGAATTCTGAATAGATACACGATTCCAAGGAGAATGAACAGGGAATTTCTCACCAGTGCCTCTATTATCTGTGGAATAGACATTCTGGCAGATTTTAGCCTGGCGTTGTAATATATAACTGGCACATCCTTCAATCTTGCAAAGAAGAAATATGGGAGAAGCAGTATAATAGTATATATTTCCACATTGCTTTCAAAACCCCTATGCAATATATCTATCCAGACAAAGAGAGAACCCAGGACAATGCCTATTGTAACCATAGTCTGTACTGTTCTTATGGTAAGAAATGTGCCATTGCACACACCTTCATTGTATTCGCCCGATGAGAGGTATCTCAAATGGGCCGTCCCATAGCCCAGGTCTCCAACTATGCTCAGCACACCTATAAATGCCAGTGAAAAACTCAGATAACCCCATGCCTGCAGACCGACAAACCTTATAATGAAAAATAGACCAATATATCCGAATAGGGAATTTATAACCTGACCGAAAACCAGTAGTGGGGATTTCTTCGCAATCAATAGGAGTGCATATAAATCCCACCAATAAACTTTATGAATTTATCTTATCTATCATCTCAATCAACGCATTTTCGTATTTTTCTGCTATCTTGCCATCAGTATCAAGGTATTCCTTAGATAGAACAGATGGTTTTGGCATTAAGAGTTTTGTCTTTTCTCCATGCTGTATAATGACAACCTTGCATGGAATAAATGCTCCAATGTCAATATTGTCATGTAAAAGTTCCACTGCAGCAGGTGGATAACACACATCAAGAATGTAATAGGGTTCTATGGTTTTCTGCATCTTCGTAAATATTTCCTTTACATCAACATATGAAAGGATAATCCAGTTAGCCTCTTTCAGAAGTTTATGGAGTTGCCCAAATATGTCTTCAGCACTTTTGTTAAAAGTTTTTTCGTATGAATACATAATAATGTATTGCAAAAAAATATATAAACTTCAGTTAGTAGATTTATTTAATTCAGGTTCGTCTGTTACCATATATTGAAGTTTCTTGCCCTGTTTTATATATTTATATACAGTATTGCCAGTGTCGCTATTCATCCTGAGTTTGATCATTCCCTTTGAAGAACTCCGGGCAGACAGCATGGCAATGCCATCAACATATAATTTTACTGGCCTGTTTCTTGACCCCACATCAATGAATATGGTTTTGTTTTTGATTTCTATTATTGCATCCTGCATGACGTTTACATCATCAGAAAGTGTGTCAACGTCTATTTTAAGCCCGTATGATTTTTCTAGCCCTGTTACTGTTTCCCCCTTTCTCCCTATCAATCTGGGAATTTTTGCGTCAGGAACCTTAATTATAACCCTTCCCTCTGAAACAATCTGAACATCAACATGATCGGTATCCAGAAGCCTCATCATATCATCCCTTATCTTTGATGCTGCAAGTGCAAAGAGTGGATTTGCGCCGTTTTTCTCATTTCCAACAGGTATTACAACCACCTGGTCTCCGAATGTATATATTTCACTTACCGGTTTGTTTTTGAGAAAATCTCTTATAACTATTACAGGTCTTGCCAAATCTTCCTGATTGAGACCATATGGTATCTTTATTTGATAATCTGTTGTCAGTACCTGTGATACTTTTCCTCCATCTATGAAAAGAACAGTATCCACAACCTGAGGTATCAATCCCAGTTCTATTCTTCCTACGAATCTTTGTATGGCATCTACGGCCCTTGTGGAATGTACAACGCCTATCATGCCTACTCCTGCAAGTCTCAAATCTGAATAAACCTTGAAATCAGATGTCACCCTCATTTCATCAAAAACTGTATAGTCTTCCCTGACAAGAAGGAGTATATCCCCGGTTTTTTCCATGTCGCCCTCTAGCGATGTGTACTGTGTTATACTGTCATTTACCTGTAAATCCCTTGGTTTTTCCATGGTTTTTACAATCTTATTCATGGATGCATAATATTCAGCCAGGGCTGTAACAAATGTACTTTTTCCAGCTCCAGGAGATCCAGAGACAAGTATTCCATAAGCCTTGTTTTGAAGCCTGTCCATTACCCTTTTGTCAAGCTGGTAATCCTCTATTGATGTTTTGACCACAGGCCTTACTGCAGTTATTTCCATTATATCTGAGAATGGAGGCCGTGTTATGACTATACGCAGATTTTTAAGCTGTATCACAGTTGCCCCAAACATATCCATTTCAATAAATGATTGATCCTCAAATTTGCCCCTTTGAACAATATTGTAGGCTATTTTCTCCAGTTCCTCATATGGTACTATATAATCAAGTTCTTTCAGGACAACTTCCCCCGGTTTACCCGTCTTTATAAGGGGTTTCATTCCAGCCTTTAGGTGTACGGATGAGGTGTTTTCATCAAAAAATTCCTGAATATCCTTTACATCCTTTTCCTCGTCCTTAATGTAAATGACGTTAATCCCTTTTATTGAGGCTATAATGCTCTGGATGTGATCGCCTGTAACCAGTGTAGCTCCATTGTCCAGAGCCAGGTTCCTAATTATATTGTCTATTTCACCGCTATGGGCATTTTTTATCTGCCATTCCATGGGGCGGTTTCCCATTATATCAATGTAAATTTTACCCGAATTGGATAACTCCCTTAATTTCTTGAGCTCCTCAAGTGCAGTAAATCCAATTGATCTCCCCTCATTTGCCTGATGCTCAATCTCTGCTATCATTGCTTCTGGAAGTATAACCCTGGCATCTTTCCTTTTGACTATGTATTCCCTAAA
>DAUP01000090.1:0-1320 GCA_002505185.1 Ferroplasmaceae archaeon UBA567
GTTTCCATAGTTTTTGATAGTTCTTCAGCCTTTTTTCAGAGAAATCATCTGCCTGAAAACTCTGGTCTATAGCAGCGTATGCATTTTTTGCAGAAATTATCCCTGTATATATTCCACCGCCTGATAATGGCTTTACAATTCCTGCTGCGTCCCCAAGAAGTAATGATCTGTTCCCGTAGGTTTTTTTAAGATAGTTTATGGGTATTGGTCCTGCATTTATGCCAAGTATCTGTGACCTGTTGAATTTTTTGTTTATATTTCTGAAATATTTTATGGCCGTAACGTGGTCGACACCCACACCGATTCTTGTAATTTCGCCTGATGGAACAGCCCAACCAAAAAATCCCCTGCTATTTTCTGAACCTATGAAAACATTCACATCATCCTGATCATCAAGATGAAATGATGAATCCACCTGATACGTAGATATAATTTTCTTTGGTCTTTCATAATTGAGTGCATTTCTTATCCTGCTGTTTGCCCCGTCCGCACCGATGATTATGTCTGCCTTGGCATACTTAATTTCACCGTGCTCCCTGTATTTCACTTCTCCATAAAAATCATTGACCTTTGCATCAAGTACTCTGGCATTTATTCTTGTATCTGAACCGGAACCAATAGCCATTGCTGAGACGTCTTTGTCAAATTCATCTCTGTACATTACTATTGTCTTTTCTCCCTTTGATATATGTATGTTCTTCCCGTTTGGAAAGAAAACATTTGCACCATGTACTTCATTTACTCTTGAACCTGAATTTACGTATTTAAAAACCCTTTCGGATACCAGTCCTGTGCATTCAACAGGTTTCCCTATCTCTTTATGTTCCTCAAGCTGGAGGACTTTATATCCATTTTTTGAAAGTAAATAGGATAAATATGACCCTGAAGGTCCTGCACCGGAAACAATAACATCGTACACGATAAATGATATTAATCTTATATTTATATTATTACAATCCTATGAGCAGGAAAGTTCAGAGCTTAATGGAGAGGATTCCTAATAACCCGAAAATAGCATCTTTCAATTCATTGACTCTTTATTGAAAAAGGCGTATCCGTCTGTGTTGGTGGAAACGTCCCACGTTATAGTTCTCTAATAAACCTAGGTTTTTAGAAATCGCCTGGAGTAAATGAATTGCAGAAGATATATCATTTCATAACTTAAGACTTAGCAATAAGTTCTTGCAAAACCCCATGAACCGTTAGGAATTTAAACGAATGCTATGCAAAAGTGAGAACCTCCTTTAGTTGAGTAAGGTATTTCAGAAATAGGAATAATAGAAAATATTTATATTATCTCACACTACGAACTATGATGCA
>DAUP01000090.1:1337-6249 GCA_002505185.1 Ferroplasmaceae archaeon UBA567
GTTATAATATTCCTTCTAATGCATTTCTTTGGGATGTACAAATTCAGGCCGAGGCTCTTTGGAGGTTTAGTGATACTTATTGTAGTGCTTATGATAGCTGCCGGCATCTATTCTACATATTTCTACGACCTTAACGGCCAACATAGCCAGGATATACAAGGTACCTCTATGGAAATCAATATATCTCCATTTTCCGGGGTGGATAAGAACTATAACATTACGGTAGCAACAAATTATACCGGTTCTCTAAACAGTTCATATCTCTATATATATTCTGAAGGTGTATACAATAAAACTGTGAACTATTCCAGTCTTAACCATACAACAAAGAATGGCATTACAACAATGTATTATGACACCAAATTGCCGTCAGGACTTTATGATGTCAACTATACAATCTCTAAAAATCTCACAATAACAAGTCCCGGTCCCGTAAACGTTGGAAGATTTACCTTCTATGAATTCTACGTTTTTGCTCTGACGTATGAATATATAGCCCGAATAGGGATATTATATGTTATAGGAATTGTCGTGGCATATTTCATTGGAAAGAATAATGTTTTAAAGAAGTGAATTATATATTTTTAAACTATATAGATATTTATATATAGTTATTACAGATATATATAAATGCAATCAATAAGAAAAATACAGCTGACCGGTGGGTCAACATATATTGTTTCACTGCCTTCAAAATGGGTTAAAAGCAATAACCTTCAGCAGAGCAGTGAGGTAAAGATAGAGGAGTCGCAAAACAAGCTTGTGCTTTATGGAAATGCCGATGTGAAAACGGAAATAGAAAAACATTTAATTTTGAATTCAAAAATGGATTCCAAGAGCATGCAACGGGCTTTAATATCCCTATATATTTCTGGTTACGATACACTTGTAATAACCAGCCCATACTATATAAGTGATGAAACAAGGGAATCCATAAAAAAATTTTCAAAACTTGTAATAGGNNTCAATGATTTATGATACCATAAAGGGAATCAATGATATAGACAACGATTTATTGAAAAATGTCATAGAAAGAGATGATGAAATTGACCGCTTCCAGTGGTACATATACCGCGAGGTAAAGGGGAAAAGTTGTGAGGATCCTAATAGTATATATTATCTCATAATATCCAGAATACTTGAAAGAATGGCAGATCATACTGTAAATATATGCAAGATATGGCTACAGAAAAGTGATGTTGATACACCATACAAAAAAGTTGTGGAGAACCTCTCATTCTCACTGGACCTGTTTAAAAAGGGAATGGCACTTTTCTACTCCAAAAAATATAATGGCCTCAATGATATCATATCATTCAAAAAAACTATCATGAACCAGAAGATGGAATTGCTCGATCTTGGAAAATCGTCGGATATAGCCACCATATCATTTTCATCTGAGGAGATATCCAGGATAGCATTATACTCTACTGATATTGCAGAACTGGCTATGGATATGGTGCTGTCAATGCAAAATGAAGTAGCACTATGATTTTTTAACATTCATGATTTTGCATCCATTATTTTCTCCAATGAAGATTTTTGTGGTAATTTTATGGAATATACCCACTTCAACTACTCCAGGAATCATTTTTATTTTATCCTCCAGTGTCACATCGGTAAAATTAAATCTGCAGTCCAGTATGTAGTTCCCGTTATCACTTTTGAATTTTTTACCATCTCTGAAAGTGGCATCACAACCTAATTTCTCAATATTTTTTTTTGTCACGTTTTCCATGAATGGTAAAATTTCAACCGGTAAGGGAAAACTGTGGAGTCTTTCTGAAAATTTCGAATGATCAGCCATAATATACACATCCCTGCTGTTGTATGCAACTATCTTTTCACGCACAAGTGCACCGCCCCCTCCCTTTATCAAATTTCCATTTCCGTCAAATTCGTCGGCTCCGTCAAAATCTATTTCTATGCCTTCAAGGTTATTTTCGATTTTAATGCCGTATGATTGGGCCAGATCAGCAGTTCTCAATGAGGTAGGCACTCCTGTTATGTTTGTAATTTTTCCTGATTTTACAAGTTCTCCAAGCCCATCGATAAAATATTTGGTTGTTGAACCTGTCCCGAGCCCCAGTTTCATATTGCTATGGACATATTTTAATGCCTCCATGGCAGAATTTCTTTTTTCATCCTCATACATGGCCTTATATTGTATTTAGATTAATTAATATTATTTAAATATCTGGAGATTGTTTTATCCTGAAATGAGTTCCATAATATACCTGTTGCTTCTCATATAATTACCACTCTTTTCCTCATATGCCATTGATGGTGTTACCACAGGCCTATAATCTACACATAATGACATATGCCTTCTCTCATAATTATAATAATATACTGTTTCACCCTCTGAAGTAAGGCCTTAACCTTTAATGCTATAATTCAACCGCTCTAATTTTCCATTAGTCTGCGATGATCTGCCCTTCCTATTATATGTTTAATGCCATTGTCATCTTGATATTCCTGTTTTCTAATCCCTGTTTACCTGTGGTTCGTCTTTTGCAACCAGTTCAGTATCCAGGAAATATTTTAAGGACTTCCGTATTATTAAATCCAGTGTTGTTGGCGGTATGTTTAGTGTGGCAGAAAGTTCAAGCAGGTTTATTCGTTTTGGTACGTCAAAAAATCCCAGATCATAAGCTTCCTTTATGGTGAAAAGGGATTTCCTGTCAACATTTGATTTCCTGTAAATATTCACGTATACCTCATTTCCTGTAATACGCTTCAATTTTTCTGAAAGTTCTTTTACTATATCCACACTGCTCATGGACATATACCAAATATTATTCCCCTCTTCAATTTTTTCTTCCTTGGTATAATCTGTCCCATTATCTCCAGCGTATTTTTTCATAATTCCCAGAATTGGGCATTCATGGGTTATCAGTTTTATTATAAGTATATTGCCATTGCTGAAAAGCGTCTCTACATCAACGATTTCCTTGCTAGATTTCAATGATTTCAGTATTTTATCCAAATCCTCGTTTTGATAATAAATCTCGGCTATCTCATGAACCATGCCATCATGCATTTCCTTCTTGATAACCCTTGAATTTACATTGAATTCCGAATACAACCCGCTCAGGGAACAGCTTTCATTTTTTATCTTGAATTTTACATCCATATGATCCCATTCCTTTATTGTCTTAATTTGTCTAATAGGTATGAAGTATATGCTTTTAAATCTTTATAAATTTTATTATTCAGTAAACACTACAATTATATTATCTCTTTCAATCTTTTATACCTGTTATAACAGCCCATGATTTTTTGAAGGATTTCCCGTCCCATTCTATCCCAGAAATGAACCCGTCACGTGCATTATTGAAATATGCCCGGGATTCTTTCCCCTCAGGAGAATCTTCCTTTACAGGGTAAAGCCACTCTTCAAATGTCATCCTCCTGCTGTATACCCTGTATTTTATATCTTTGAAACCTGCATGGGAAAGTATATGCTTCCATCCCTCCACAGATGCAGCATGCATATGTGAATGGTCTCTTATTCTTTCAAAGTTGTTCAGATCATTTATAATGCTGTCTGGAGCCGTCATATCGTCTATCCCAATTCTGCCATTTGCCCTTAAAACCCTGAATGCCTCACTTGCAAATTTATCCTTGTCTGCGAAATGATGTGCAGCTCTCCTGCATGTAACAACATCAAATTTTTTATCTTCGAAGGGCATGGAGTCAACATAGCCTTTCACGGTGATGACATTGTGCAAATCGTTTTCTTTTGCCAGTTTAGCTGTTTCTGACAGCATGTTATCTACCATATCAAGTGCATAAACTTTTGATATACTTTTAGCCATTTCGATGGCTGTGAATCCAGATCCTGTTGCTGCATCAAGCCCAATCATATCGCCTCTGAGGGAAATCATTTCCATCAGGATTTTCAGATCATTATCCTTTGCGTGAGACTGGCTTTTAGCATAATTTTGGGAATTTTTAGAAAAGAATTCCTTTGTTTTGTCATATTCATCCATGCTAAAATATATCTAAGAGCTATATAATAATATTCAAGGAATGAGCATAGGATGCTATGGCACCTGAGAGTTATCGAGGAAATAGGATTAAAAAACTTGGCATTGGCATCAAACAGAAAACTACTTCCAAATACTGATGTTAGTACGGTTAAAAAAAATCCCAACTTTAAGAAAAGTTATGCGAATTAAAATATGGCTCTTCCCACTTTCCTGTGGGTTGTTCCAGGGGGATGAAATCTAAATAATCCAGATATTACTGGAATCATGTTGCACGGTTACCATGACATAGAGTCGTTGCCTTGAAGATCCAGGGAAATGGCGATTGTGTGTGAAAATTGGTGATTTTTGCCATATAAAAGTATGATGGCCCAATAATGTAAAAATCAATAACCAATAACCAATTCATGCGTATTATTAACTTAAATTCTTTATAACTCTCTCATAGCCACAATGTCAAAAATATACAGGGGAAGCAGTATTCCTGGGATTTTTAGAAATTTATAATGTCGGAGAAATGTCAATTATTAAAAAGTTCGCTTATAGACATCATCATGGGATCCTATGTCTACTATAATTACAATGCATAAATTCTCATCTATTTTATACACCATAACCAACCTTTGCCCATCTATCTTAACAACATTATAATTTTTAAGCCTGGCTTTCTTATGCTCCGGCCTATGGGGTTCAAACAGTTAATAAATAGTATTATATATATTTGTAATATGTTGTCATAAGTATCATGGGAAAACTCTATACCATAAGGGATGCCTGTAAAATACTCCAACTCAATCCGAACACACTCAGGAAGTGGGACAGGGAAGGAAAGATCAGGTGTGTCAGGCTCTCAAATAACTTCCGGCGTGTGCCTGAGAGCGAGATCAATCGTATACTGGGCATAAAAAATAACAGGATGT
>DAUP01000080.1 GCA_002505185.1 Ferroplasmaceae archaeon UBA567
AATAATAAAATTGCATATAGTGTTGAATATAGGAAAAATGGTGTACTTGACTCAATAACATTCAGGAATCTAAACATGCGTCCATTTGGCTTCTATAATTTCAGATCAGACAATCTTCATAGATATATTATAACTGCTTTAGAAGATGGAATGACTACAACAACCAATATTCAGGCATATTTATGGAAGCATATGAAATATGAAACTTCACTAAGGAATATACAAATACATGTCCGAGAATTATCAAACTCCGGTGTAATTGAGGTCGGTGGAACTAAACCTTATGTTATTTCCTTTTCTAGCGATTTCAGGAAATTAGGATATCGCAGTTCAGATTATCCTGAATGGTAATCCGTTTATCTTTTTGCAATCAGAGTAAGAACTCAACCGCATAAAGCTATCCCAATTCCCCACAAATAGAAGTACACCTGCGTTCCTTTTGATTTAGTAACACTGTAAACTTCTATGAAATCATCTCAGTACTTTTTGTATTATGTTTTTTCTATCGCTTTCCTCCATCATATTATTCCTCCAATACCATTTCAGTTTAGTTATATATCGATTTAAATGAACGTGTATAACAAATTAAAGAAGAATACGTCTATTGATTTTCAGTATATTTCATACAAATCCAGAATGTTTTTTCGCATCTATTTAATCCTTCCCCTTTTCAAAAACATATTCACATACATTCATCATTCTATTATACAAACTTTCATTTAACTCCATATGATCGACTACAACCAGAAACCAATACTTATTTTCTGGGAAACCACCAAGGCATGTGCCCTGGCATGCACACACTGCCGTGCCTCTGCAATGGAGAACTCACTTCCCGATGAATTAACTGACAATGAAACCACTTTATTTATAAAATCAATTCAAAATTTTGGGAAGCCTTATCCAGTACTTATTCTGACAGGAGGTGATATGATGAGGCGTACTGGTCTAAACAATATTATTGAAACTGCTGAAAAATATGGAATACCCACATCAATAAGCCCGGCTGCTACTGATCTCCTGACACCAGAAAGAATAGATTATTTCAAATCTCACCATATCCTCTCAGCATCACTGTCCCTAGATGGAGACCGAGATATGCATGACTGGCTCAGGGGTCCAGGCGTTTACGACAAAACCTTAGAACTTATAAACCTGTTTAATTTAAAACGTTTGAAACTCCAGATAAATTCGGTGGTAATGAAGAAGAATTTGGATCAGCTTCCTGAACTCCTAAAGCTTCTTATTGACAATAATGTAAAAACATGGGAGGTATTTTTCCTTATACAGACAGGGAGAGCAATTGATTCTGAGGATTTGACTCCTGAGGAATTCGAAGACATAAATCACTGGCTTCTGTTTGTCATGAATTACGGAATAGTGGTAAGGACAGTTGAATCACCAATCTTCAGGAGAATAATAGACCAGGGAAATGAAAATTATTCAGGAGAACTTTATCACAAACTTATAAGCAAAACTATAGATCTTCTGGGGCTACCGGAATCCAAAAATATACCCTCAAGGGTTTCTAACACTAGGGACGGAAATGGAATAATATTCGTGGCCTATAATGGTGATGTTTACCCCAGTGGTTTTNNAATCTTGGTGGGCTATGTGGAGCCTGCGAATGGGGTGATTCCTGTGGTGGTTCCAGGTCAAGGGCATATGCCCGCTATGGCGACATATTTGCACAGGATCCTGCATGCCTTTACTCCGATCCTAATACTTTATAGGCCAAAATAGAAGAGGTTAGTACAGTGATTCATCAACATTATAAATCACAACCGGAATGTCCAGGGAATCCTTAAGATTATCCCTGATTTCCGTAAATTCGCTGTTCCTTATTTCCATTCCATTTTCCATTAGAATTTCATGAAAATTATTATATTCTTTTATTGGAGAAATATATATTATGTCTCCCTTTGAATATTCAATAGATTTCAGAAATTTTACAGTATCCCTTACATGGTCTTTCCCAAATCCAGACATAACTATAAGCCCAACGTTAATTCCTGAATCCTGAATTTTTCCTATAAATTCACGTGCCATTTGAGTGTCCATTTTCTTGTTAAGCATTCTAAGTATACCCGGATTACCACTTTCTATACCAATGTATATCCTCTTTAGCCCCATTTCCCTCATCATTTTGAAATCTGTATTTCTCAATGGTGTGGTAAAGGCATCGGAAAATGCATAAAAGGGCATATGGAATTTTTCCCTGAAATAATCAAAATAATTATACAGCATATCAGAACTCATGGAAACTGCATTAGCATCTCCAAGAAATATCCCGTTCATGGATTCTATTGAATTCTTAAAAAATTCTCCTAACCTTTCAGCCTGTTCCCTAACCATAGAAAATGGCAATGGAGAATATTTTTGATCCTTATAGAGATTGCAGAATGAACATTTGTTCCATGGGCAACCTGCGGATATACGTAAATAGAGCGAAAAGTACCGGTCAGGTGGCACTATAGGTATCTTTTCACCATAAATTCCAATAAGGTCTATACCTCTTTTTTTCAGAAACTCGTAGTCCTTTCTATGTTTTTTTAGAAATGGATACTCTGTGGAAACCAGTTCGATATCACTGTAAAATGAATTTGCTATACCACGTTTCTCCTTTTCATCCAGAAGCCTTGCATTTCTCTTTCCATTAATGTACCTTAATTCTATAAAATCATTCATTCTGGTTCTTCTATATGTTCTATCACCCAGGGAATAATAAATCATATCGGAATCCATATTCAGCGACAGCCTTCGCTCACCGATTTCAATCTTTACCACTCCTCTGGCTTCTTCAGCAAACACATGCCATTATTAATGGATTAATTAAATAGTTTTTTCACTTCCTAAATATGATATTTTGTATTATAGTTCCTGGGCGTTATCATATATTTTCCATAGACGTATGTGCTGGAATTGCCTATTACTACCAGCGTGAACATATCTATATCAAAGTTCAGGAAGTTTTCTAATGTTGATATTTCCACTTTTTGACCATCCCTGTATGCGTTTTTGACGATTCCTACCGGTGTACTTTTATCTCTATATTCCAGCATGATTTCCCTGGCCTTTTTTATAAGTTCGGTTCGCCTTGAACTGACTGGATTGTATAGTGCCGTAACAAAATCCCCACTGCCTGCTGCATGGATCCTTTTTATTATTATATCCACCGGTGTAAGCCTGTCGCTCAGGCTTATGGAGCAGAAATCGTTCATAAAGGGGACACCAAGAAGTGACCCTGCGGAATTCAATGCTGTGATCCCGGGAATAATTTTAACATCAATATCATATTTATGGGCAGCGAGAATCTCAAAAACTATGCCGGCCATGCCGTATATACCAGAATCACCACTGGAAATTATAGATACATTTTTTCCTTGCATGACATAGTTTATCGCCCTGTTAGCCCTTTCCATTTCATCTGTGACAGAACCTGGAACAACGTTCCTGTTTTCAATAAATTTTTCTATTAACTCTATGTATTTGGCATATCCCATTATTATATCTGAATCCTCAAGGCTTTTTATTGCATCCTCTGTAATCTCTCCTCTATTTCCGGGTCCTATCCCTACTAGGTACAGTGTGGACATAACACCCTATAAAAACAGGGATAATATTTTTTGCTATCTTACTGGCTTTTTGCAAGATATCCCATAAAGGTGGATGCTGCTTTTGTTATATGGGTTGAACTCCCAAGATGAGACATGACATATTGTGGAGTATTAGGACTCCAGTGGCCAGGAGACGCAGACCCACTTCCAAGCACTCCTCCAGGTATAATAGCATACATAAACGCATTGAAGATGTAAGTTCCATGAGGACCGGTTATAAGAATGGTAGTTGTCAGGTGGCCCTTAAATGTAATATCACTTGAGTATTTGTTGAACATAGCTGCTACCTTTGCTGGATATGTACTATTTATAAGTGAAAGCCCGTATGACACCAGGGATTCGTTGATGGGCTTATTTCCCACAGTTCCACTCATGGTCTCATTGTACATGTAAAGGGGATAGAAGGTAGATTTATGCCCTGAGGCAGTAAATGTGAAATTTCCCTTAAATAAAAGTCCCGGTTGACCAGTGGTAGAGCTAGAATAAATATCCGCTGGATCTGCAGTATGTAATTCCACATGGCTAGATATATTTGTTGTTGAGTTAATCCCATAATACAGTGCCCAGGAATCTGAGGCTCCTATGGGGCATCCTATCCATGAAAGGAAAAACACTGCTGAACTTCCATTGGAAAGGAGGTCTCCCTGTGATACTTTATAATACTTGCCCGAAGTGATTTTTGCAGGAGGAGCGAAAAATGGATTCAATACAGCCAGCACAACTATGACAACTATTATGACTGCCATTATAGCTGTTAATAAAAAATTCCTTGTTTTAAAGAATCCTGCATAGTTCGGTTTATTTTTTCCCTGTTTTTTCCCCGGAATATTGTTTTTCTTGGTTGACATTTTAATCTTATAACTGTAAGTCCTTTATCAATTTTTCGCACAGTGCAAAAGTATTTTTTAATAACAAACAATATATTATAAAACGCTATTATTTATCATGGCTATCGAAAATAATCTGGCTGAATTTATAAGTGGCGTATCCTATGAGAACATAGGAGAAGACGTAAAACATGAAGTGAAGCGAAGATTCATAGACGCATTGGGCGTTGCATATTCATCAATTGATTCTCCACCTGCGTCAAAGGTTAAAAAGATGATAGGGCTATATCCTGGAAATGCCAAGATTATCGGCATGGGCACATCATCTCCAGATTTCTCTGCATTTCTTAATTCACTGTTTATAAGATACATGGATTTCAATGACACATACCTGTCACTGGAACCATTACATCCAAGCGACATGTTCGGCCCATTAATTTCTATTTCCTCCATTTTCAATAAGACTGGAAAGGATTTGATTACAGCTGCTGCTGTGGGCTATGAGATAGGAACAAGGCTGTGTGATTCCACATCACTGAGGGCAAAGGGCTATGACCATGTAAATTTTACTGAAATAGCCATGGCTGCAGCTCTTTCCAAACTGCTTGATTTTAATGAAAACCAGATAATAAATGCAATATCCATAGCACTTGTTCCACATGTGGCACTGAGGCAGCCAAGGGTAGGTGGCCTCACAATGTGGAAGGCAGGGGCTGCAGCAAACAGTGCAAGAAATTCGGTATTTGGTGCACTTGCCACGCTTTATGGCTTTACAGCTCCATCAGAGCCACTGTCAGGGGAAATGGGATT
>DAUP01000079.1 GCA_002505185.1 Ferroplasmaceae archaeon UBA567
TTAATCCATCCAGTTCTTTCTCCCTGTCAAAGAATATCTCCATGATTATGTATATAATGATTATATTTATAATCTTTATTCTAAAGATTTATAAATTCATATTGAGATTTGTATTTCTATATTTTTATTGTTAATTATGGACAATTATGTCTATAACTGTATATCAAAATTTATAGTTCAGAGCCATAATATAATCATGAAAGGTTATAAATTGATAAATAAATTAATGTATGGTATAATTCACCGGTCATGCAGGAAGCATGCCATTCAGTTTTTCTATATATTGTGGAGGTATAGGTTCCTCAAGTTTCCATACTATACTGACAGGATTGCTGCCTGTATGCCGTAAATGATGTACCGCACCCAGGAACACATATGGAGATGCACCCAGATTGTTTTCCTTATATTCGCGGGTAAATAGCAAGATTTTGTGCCATGTATCTGATTCCCCGTAATACCTTTTGGCCGTCGGTGATTCTGAAGAGACTGTGCTCTGTGTCTGCCAGTGAAATTCGCTTCCATTTATTGCATAGTCACGGTACATGGTAGTAGGAGAGTAGGATTTTTCATTTTTGTGAATAGTGACAAAGAGTATGTCTATGTTCTTATCTGGAATGTATTTTACACCCTCTCGCATTGAAGATGGATTTAAAATATCAAGGGCGCCCAGAACCTGGTTTCTTGAATATACACTATGCAGGCGAAGCGGTATATCCCCTTCAAGGTTTTCAGGAGATTCAACGAAATTGATCATGGATAAAAGGTATACAAGCAAATCTTTCAGTTCCTGGAATAATACCGGATAGTTCCTTATTTCCAGTATGGCTTCCAGAGGATTTGAAAATCCCATTTTTTCTGGAGGCTGATTATATATTGTTAAATAGAACATATTTAGCATTCTCCGTTCAGCTTCACTTAACTGGCTCCACTCAATAGACTGCTGAGCCAGAATGTTTTCGATAAAGGAGAGCCATGAATACGAATTTATCTGGCAAATTCTTTTGAACGAACCGGTCAAAGTTTTTTCTATGCTTTCATTAAAATTGCCTATTACCCCTGCCTCAACGCAGAGCCTGGAAAAGTTATTTTTCGAATATACTGTTTCAGGTTGAATATGATAATACTCCAGAAAATTTTGAAGTGTCAGCTGAATGCCTGAATTGGAAACAAAGTCATGGATCTTTGCAACCAGCCCGGATGAAGACTGAAAAGATTTTTTAATGTTTTCTAGAATATATTCTTGTGCCTTCTGTTCCAGTTCAATATAGCAATCTCTTGGCAAATGTGTAAATCCTTTTGCAATCTCATTAGCAGGGTCTATGTGGGAACCTTTTAAAAGGGAAACATATTTTTCTGTGAAATTATAATTCTTATTAGCTTTGCCAATAAAATCCATGACAGTAAGGCAATCTTTTCCTTCCGAAAGCCGCAATCCGCGCCCCAGTTGCTGGATAAATACGGTGAGGCTTTCCGTGGGGCGCAGGAATAAAACTGTATTTATTTCCGGTATATCAACACCTTCGTTATAAAGATCGACTGTAAAAATCACCTTAATTTCACCGGAAACGAGTTTTTTACGGGCATTATCTCTTTCCTCATGATGGGAGTCTCCGGTTAATGCAATGGATAATATTCCAAGTTCATTAAAATAATGGGACATAAAGTTTGCATGGGCAATTGACACGCAAAATCCCAGAGCCTTGATATTGTTAATGTCTGCTGTATATTTTCTAACTGCATCCGCAATTAATCTCGCCCTTTCCATTGCTTCTCTTCCGTTGTTTACATATAAATTTTCAAGCTCTGATATATCGTATGAACCACGTTTCCATGCAATATTGTCAATATTAGCAGAATCCGTTATTCCAAAGTACTGGAAAGGGCATAGAATTCCACGGTCAATAGCTTCCGGCAACCTTATTTCAGAAGTGATGTGGCCGTTAAAATATTTCAGTATATCCTTTCCATCCCCTCTTTCTGGGGTGGCTGTGAGCCCGAGCATAATTTCAGGATTAAAATATGATAAAAGATTCGCATATGATTTTGCACATGCATGATGGAATTCGTCTATAATTATGAAGTCATAATAATCACTTTTTAATTGAACGTCAGGCCTTACAGACTGGAATTTCTGGATTGACATAAATACATAATCAACTGATAATGGCACATGGTTTCCAACGTATAACTCACCAAAATTATAATCTTTTAACACACTTCTGAAACAGGCAAGGCTTTGTTTCAGTATCTCTTCCCGGTGTGCTATAAACAGAAGCCTGTTAGGGCTACCGGGATGATCCCTGACAAACCGGGCGTAATCAAATGCAGATATAATGGTTTTGCCGGTACCTGTTGCAGATACGACAAGGTTTCTAAAATTCCCGCGCAATTCCCTATCTGCTTTCAATTCTTCAAGTATTTCCGACTGATAATAATATGGATGGATGTCAAAAAAATAATTTAAATCCTCTCTGTTGCTGGACTTTTCGTTATCCAGTGCCTTCCTTAATTTATCTGCGTTATCTGGGGAGAAAAGCTCAAATGTTTCTGAATTCCAGTATGAATTAAAAGTTGCGTCAATCCTATCAAAAATATCCGGCATATCAACCCTGGTAATTTTTAGATTCCATTCAAGGCCTCCGGATATTGCAGCATTTGAAAGGTTTGATGATCCTATATATGCTGTTGAGTAGCCGGTGTTTCTTGAAAATACATATGTTTTTGCGTGTAGCCTTGTATTTTTTGTATCATAGGATATTTTCACTTCGGAATTCTTTAATAAGGCTAATTCCATCACCGCCTTTGCATCTGTTGCACCGGTATATGTTGTGGTTATTACCCTCAATTTTCCTCCATTGCCGGTAAATTCTTTTAGTTCATTTATAATCAACCGTAATCCACTCCATTTTATGAAAGATACAAGCATATCTATGCTGTCAGATGACAGTATTTCCCTCTTCAACTCAGAATATAATTTTGGGTCCAGTGTTGAGCCGGTAAAAATTGAACTATGTGCTAATGATGTTTCCGGCCTTAATTGATCTTTTTTGTTACCTGAATTTTTTGATATAAGTGAAAGCAGCATCTTTGGAGGAGATTCTATGTTATCGCAATTATCGCCTATTCCATTATTTATCTCGTATAGTAAATGGTTAATAAAATTCAACCGGTCAGATACTGGTATGCGCCGATCTTCCATGTTCTCCAGCATAGATTTAACTTTCTCCCCAACATAGGCTGATAATACGGAGGATAATTCACCTGCTTCAATATCTTTTTCGTATGAGTCCAGTTCATTATTTTTATTAATCTCATTTCTTAGACAAAAATTCACCAGTTTTTCATATAGCCCCATTTCAAGCATATTAAAATTGAATTATTTTATTGCTAAATAACATTTGCAAAACCATTATCTGATATGTATATAAAAAATGCCAATAGCCATGTTGAAACTGAAACAGGGAGAATATTTAAAACCGCTCGACTTTACCACAATAACTTTTATTCAAATACTGCCACAAGAAATAAATTATATTTCTAGGATAAGAGGATGATTGTTAAATCTCTATCGGGTGATATGTTTGTTAGGTCTCAGAAGACATGCAATCAGGGGTATAAGGAAAATCCATTATTGATATATTGGACAAATGGTGGTTTGCCACGTTCTAAACCATATCTGGATCAAAATGAAGGAATGCCTTTAACAAATTTGCGGACAGATATTAATGTGATATCAATGCAGGCTCTGAAGAGCCAGGAATATCCAACACAGAAACCAGAAGCATTATCAAAAAGGATTATTATCGTGTCCAGCAACGAAGGATATTTTATGTTAGACACTTTTTGTGGTTCTGGGGCAACTCTTGCCGTTGCAAAAAGGTTGGAAAGAAGATGGGTTGGAATTGATATATCAAAAGAAGCCTGTACAGTAAGTAAAAAAGGGCAGCTCTTAGTGTTGCAAAATGGGGAATATATGATATTATTTATTCATATTATTTAAATACTTTTTATCGTTAATTAAATATTAAATATCAAATATAAGGTGAATAAATGAATAAAAGAACATTGGAAACAATACATATAGGCGACAATATAGGATATCACTATGATAGTATAAAGGATTTAAGAAACAGGGTGAAATATAAAATTAAAACAAATATAATTTTACCGCGAAGAAGTGAAATGATAGATAAGATCTATGAAGAATATGTAGATTTTTTGCCGGCAAAAGATAAATTATTAATTGATGTTGGAGCACAATATGCGGATTATAGTATTATTGCAAATAAAATATATGGAACAAAAGTAATAGCATTTGAACCTTTGCAGGATAACTACAATAAAGCATTGCGTTATATAAAACTCAACAAAGCCAATGTAAAATTAATAAAATCTGCTATGTCTGACGTAGAATATGAAGAAAAAATGAATTGGGAAGGAAATATGCTAAAAGCTGTTTCAACAGGAACAAAACAGGAGATTATAGTTTTTCACAAACTTGATTCTTATAATCTTCAACCCGATTTATTGAAAATAGATGTGGAAGGTTTTGAGATATCCGTTTTGAAAGGAGCTTTAAAAACTATAACAGAATTTAAGCCAAGAATAATTATTGAAACTCATTCTTCTGATTTAGAAAAACAGGCTAATGAATTAATTAGAAGTTTTGGCTATCTCAAACCCAAAGAAGGAAGAAGAATAAAAGGACTTGGATTTATGGACACGATAGTAAACTTGTTTTTTAAGCCTGAATTAAGTTAAAAAATATTAAAAACATATTATTGATTGAAATTTAATTTAACCCTTAACTCTTCATTTTTTACGTAATATGTCCAGATCTATCCCTAATTTTGATATGAGTTCCTTTGCCTTCTTCGGTATCTCGCTTACCATCTCAGTTTTCCCTGTACTGTAGATTTTTATCCTGGAGAGGATAAGCAGGATATCCCTCACACTGTATTTTCCATCTATCATGTTAAGTACCTGGAAATGCAGGTAAAGTGAGAGTAAATTCAAAAACATGTAGGATGAAAGCATGTGATCATCCCTGATATATGATCTATCCGTTTCAAGGTCATTCTTGTATACATTGAAAGCGTATTCAACGTATTCGCGTTCTTTGTACAATCTGTATATCCGTTCCGGTTCATCATTGATATCGGATAAAAGGTAAAGCTTTCCAAAGTCACCGGAATGATCGTAGTATGATGATTTAGGCCTTATATTGTCATGGATTCTTATGAGGTAGTCCCTCTCCTCCTCTGATTTTAGAACAGGGTCTTCGAATACATATACACCATTCTCAGGCTTCCAGCACTTTACAGGCTTTCCATTGTACATGAATACATTAAGGAAATCACCGTTTTCAGGTATAATGGAAGAATTCCTCCTTAATGGTATGATGTAGCTAAGATGCCTCTTCCTTAACTTTTTAATATTGTCTGCGGAGAAGAAACCCTTATCCGCTACTATAACGCATCTTTCCACACCAGCCATGTCTATTGTGTTTGCCATAGCTGACACATCCCTTATTGAGCCTGGAAGTATCCTTACGAATGTGGGCACAGTCCTTGTTGATGAGAACAGCATCATTACATTGATCTGTGGAAGGTGTATCTCCTTTGAATTATGGCCAGGTTCCAGGAATGATATGTTCTCTGACCTGGAGAATATTGCTGTTGAATCCATTAAAACATATTCNNTATACATTCTTGAAAGGTATGTTTTCTCATATAGATACCTTAAGGACTTCATTGGTAGCGGCTGTATATCCCTGAGTATTACATATATTATTATCCTCTCATACATGTATGGAAATACCTTTTTAATTACAGGCAGAATTGTATTCACTGCTATTCCATACAATAATGCAATATTTCCATATTCATAGTCTCCCCTTATGGCTGAAACATCGCTCTTCTTTATTATTCCAGCAGGTGTTACAACCCCAAGGTATTTGCCTGTAACTTTCTTTGCCCTTTTTAGCTCCTTATCATACCTGCTTGATGATTCATATGCATAATACCTGTCGCCGAACCTCCTTATCTCTATTCCTTTTCCCTTATGTTTCAATACCCAGTCTGGCATATTATTCATATAACGTATATATACGTGATATGTATATAAATATTTCTCCAATCAAATATGGTAATAAACTCAGTAAAACACTAACTTACCATTACATAGATGGAGAGAGAAAATGTGACATATAACGTAAAAAACTAAGAGTTAAGG
>DAUP01000127.1:0-2055 GCA_002505185.1 Ferroplasmaceae archaeon UBA567
AAGGGCATATAGGTTACCGGGCTAACTGCTACTGATGGGTCAAAAACCTCAATAATTACAGAGGAAAATACTAAAATAGCTATGTAAACGGAAACCGCAGAGAAAAAGTACGCATTATTTTTTACATCAAAGCTCGAAAATTTTACATTATTATAAAAAAAGGGCGTAAATGAGGAAATCACTGTAACAATACCCAGTATAATGAATATATATGCCAGAGTTCTAGTAACTGTAATATTAAGGTAGAAGTACAGGCCAGAAACGCCTATTATTAGGTTCATATCCTTTATCAGGAATGGAAGCGTAAAGAAAAATGCAATGACAGCTATGGCAATTCCTATATACGAAATGCCCCTGTTCATTTTATTTATTAAATCCAGCTCATTCATGTAAAATCATATAAAATACTTATAATTCAATCTATCGGTTTTTAACCGGATAAATGAATTGAAAAAAAATTCAGTTTTCTATAAATTATTTCAGGGTGATAGTAAGCCTCTTGTCGATTTTTCCCTTTACCATTGAACTTGCTATTTCTATCTCTCCAACCTCTCCTGTGGAGGCGGTATAAAGCCCGTAATCAGCCTGCAAAGGGAGCCCTGATATGTTTATAACACGAAGCTTCTCATCATCCGGGAGAGTTCCAGTGGAATAGCTCATCCTCTGTTTTTCCCTTGGAAAATCATTGCTGTTTAAGTATTCTATCTTAATGGGAATATTTTGCTTTACGATCTTATTTGCTTCTTCCGTTATGTTTTTAACAATATCCTCTGTAATATTGTCTATGTATAGATCCACCCAGGCCTTATCATCATATGTCTGGCTTATCCTGGATTTTGCATTATAGAACTTATACGCCAACCCAGATATTATGAACATGGCCGTTCTAAACCTCATATGTATGTTTCTGACGTCCCAGTCAAGTTTCTGCTGTATTGTTTTTCCTACTATATTGTCTGGATAGGTATCCAGTGAAATAAGGTGGATATAATCTCCATCTGTCCATACATCCACTATTCCGAATGTTTTTCCATCAATTACAATTTCACCCTTATCATTCTGCTGTCCGTCCATTGTTGGAAAAAATACTGTTCTGTCTACGGTAAGGTCTGTGAACTCACACATTAAAACCTTCCCCTCGCATTCCTTTAAATATGAGTCTTTTAAAAATAGCTGCTCAGTTATCATTAAGGACATAAGAACTTATTTCTATATAATTTTATTTTTATTTTTTCATATATTGTATATAGACTAATGGCCTTTATCCGGATTGTCAGTAAAAATTTGGTAAAGCATGTATCTGGTTTTAACTGATTTTTCTGTTTCTTCCAAAAAGTTATTGTGATGGCCGAGATCAAAATTTACAAAATCTATATGCTCGTATGATATATCCATCAGTACCAGAGGTTCAGGCCTAGCCAGATATGTAAATTTACTTTCAATTGAAAAGGGATGTTTATTCCCCATGAGGGCAAAGGCCATAATGCTTCTTATCTGGTGCCAGATAAAGCTTTTGCCGTATATATTAATTATATAAAACTCATTATGGGATGTATAATCTATTTCATTTATGGTTCTCACTGTGTTCCTGCCATCCACCTTACAAAAATTTGCAAAATCATGCTGCCCAACAAACTCACTGAGTGTTTCCATTAATACTTCTATATCTATTTTATCTGTTATAATATAAGAATATTTTTTCATGGAATTATGCCGTGGATTCATATACCCATCAAGTTCAGAATATGAATAAAAAAACATATACCGGATTTTTGAATTGAGAATGCCCATTACGTCAGCTATATTTTTTTCTGTATCCAGAAGAAGAACATTCCCCCTTGCCGATACATATCTATCCGTTCTTGCCGCACTTTCCATATTACTGCTTATCCCATATTTTTCCAGTACTCTTATAACGGAATCCTCAACGCTATTTGAACCGTTTCCCCTCTGAAAACCACTGAACATGGTGCCTTCATATCCATATTTTATAAGGTAATACATTGTTTACCTCCAACCTTTCATAATGACTATGCATTATATATGTTTGTATAT
>DAUP01000127.1:2077-4242 GCA_002505185.1 Ferroplasmaceae archaeon UBA567
CAACTTCAGGAAATAGTTGAAAAAAACCAGTATAGCAGTATTTCAGAAGCAATACGACTGGCAATCAGCGAGTTTATTACAAGGAATAGAACAAATGCAACAAGCAAGGTTGACCTAAAACTTCCAAGGAATATATATACAGAACTTGAGGAGGAAGTAAACAAGGGGGATGCCATATCTGTCAGCGATCTTATAAGGTTCATCTTGAGAGAATATGCAAAGGGAAAAACTAAAAACTAAATTTATATAAAGTGTAGGTATCAGTTCTCAATGGTTGTGATAAAGGAGAGCAAAGAAAAACTGATAAACGATATAGGTATTAATTATTATTCAACATTAGGCAAATTTGCAGACATTATAGGCTATTCCATTGAGGAGGAGAACGGCGAAGTAAAGTTGGAATTCAATCCGGATAGGCCAGATCTTTTTTCCTTTTATGCACTGAAATGCAATATGAAAACATTTTATGATAGGGATTACAGGATAAAGCCATTTTTCGGTAAATCCAGTGTGATATTGCAGGTTGACAATTCTATAAAGGCAGAAATACCATATGTAATGTCATTTATTGCCCGGGGAAAACCACTTGGCAATTATTATGAACATATAATATCTTATCAGGAAAGGCTTCATGAAACCATAGGCAAATCAAGAAAAAAGATGGCAATAGGAATACATGACATTGGCAATATACATCCACCTTTTCTACTCACAATGAGGGGGATGGAAACACTGGAGTTTACAACATATGACAATTTCCACGGAACAGCCAGGGAAATCCTGGAAAGACACGATAAGGGAAAACAGTTCCATGACCTTATATCATCAGATAAAATGGTACCGGTAATACTTGATAGTGAGGGCGACGTAATGTCAATGCCCCCAATAATAAACGGCTGCAAGTCCCGAATAGGCGAAAGTACTTCCCAGCTGTTTTTTGACATCACCGGCAATGATTATAAGGCTGTACTTTCAGCACTGTACCTGTTTGCATATGAAATGACGTACATTGGATATGAAGTGCTTATACCTGATATAAACAGGGATATAATTGACTATGACTGGAGAAAGATATCACTCACACATAAGGAGATAAAAAAACTTATGGGTTTAGAACCAGAAAATACCGTTGTTTTGCTCAGGAAAATGGGATACAGGTGCGAGGTCATGTCAGGGGGATATCAGGTATATGTGCCCGGGAACCGCGTTGATGTAATGGGCCCGGCAGATGTAATAGAGGATATTGCAAAGGCATACGGCTATGATAATATACCCTTCAAAAAGCTTAATACAGGCGGTACAGGAATTCCATATGCTTTCAATGAAGATGAAAATATAATCAAGGATATACTTATATCCATTAATTACCAGGAAGTAAGAACTTTTGTTTTAAATTCTGGAGAATTTTACAGAATTCCCGGATATTCTGGGGATGTAACAATTACAAACCCGAAAAGCCTTGAGTATTCTGTGATAAGAGACAAACTTTTTCCAGGGATGCTCAGCCTTCTGGCAATAAATAAGAGGAGGAAGCTTCCTTTAAAAATATTCGAGGTAGGCCATGTTGTAATTTCGGGGAATCAGGAGAATCACCTTTGTGTATTTTATAATAATTCAAAAGCATCATATTCTGATATTTATGGTGTGCTTGGTTATCTGCTGTCCAGAATGGTAAATGTTGAAACAAAGGTGCTACAAAGTGATTACAAAGAAATCATACCTGGCAGGGGAGGAGATATAGTTGCCGGCGATATGGCCATAGGCATAATAGGGGAAATGAATCCTGAGATTCTGGATAATTTTGGAATTCAAAATCCCGTTGCCTTTCTTGAGATAAATCTTGACAAATTATCAGGGATAGCTAAAGAATAATGCTATACGCTTTTTGGATCAAAAACGTTTCTAATTCTCTTTATATATATTATACTGTTCAAAGGCATATGTACTGATGTTTGTTATTCATATTATGTTAATTTTCTGGGTCTCATCTGTATACGATCCACCCACTTCAAAACCACTATACCTTAGCATCGAGATACAAAATTGTATTTGAATAATTCTAAGAATACTTTATGATGATGTTCTAAATACGGCTATGTTAACAAAAATAACGAGGATGGTATATTCCATAGTCTAGACTGCAATTTCGAACTCCATACTGATTT
>DAUP01000048.1 GCA_002505185.1 Ferroplasmaceae archaeon UBA567
CACAATGTTTTGAGAACGGTTAGTACCTTGAATACCTATGAAACTAGGAGTGTTTGTGAATAACAGTGAATCTTACCTATATAAGAGTTCTATGACTCAAATATATTTGTGATATTACCCTATATCATATATCTTATTCACTAGTTGGTTTATGTAATCCTCATTGTTCAGTGCAACAGCTATTCTTTTTTTTGAATTTCTATTTTTTTCGAATCTGGTAACTCCATTGGAATCAACATCTATATTTCCATTTATAAACTCAAATATATCTGGGTTGATGAAGGATAACGCTGCTATGGGATCATGCAATTCAAACGTTCTATGTTTTTTTAACATAAATTCAGTTGTTTTATATATGAAATTATCCAGCGGTGTTCTCTTAGTATTTTGAGGCATATTATATATTGCCAGTTCTGGATTCATTGTGGTGTCCAGAGAAATAATTGTTTCATTGATATCTGCTCCCAGAACAATTTTGGCTGCTTCAGGATCGTAAAATACATTGAATTCTGAATTGCCCATATTACCATTTCCATATTGTGTTATCCCAAAAGCTCCTCCCATTATTACAATATTCTCTATATTTTTCTTTATGCCGCTATCCATACTCAGCAGTAACCCCAGTGATGTCATGGGTGATGTACATATTATTGTATATTTATCATGTAGTAATGCTTCATACATTTTTATAATTCCATTAGGCTGGTTTTCCAGCGATACCTCTTCGAAGTGATAGCATCCTATTCCATTTTCACCATGAAAATCCTCATGATAATGGGGACGAACAAGAGGTTTATATGATCCGGGGTATACAGGGCAACCCAGTTGAAGAAGATTGGTTATACCAGTAGTATTTCTGTATGTATTTTTCAGTGTTGAATTTCCTGAAGCTGCCACAATGAATTCAGGAGATATCCGGTATTTATTCAGGAGTATTATTGCAAATGCATCATCAATTCCTGTGTCAACATTGAGAATAAGCTTACCCATTTATGTTTATATTATGTTAATAAAAATAATTTGCTATTGCATCTTATTGATATATCAACACGAAAATTAATGTACATGAAATAGGATAAATTTATTATCATTCCAATATTCTCTTTCTATATGAAAATATCAAGCCAAGTTGAAAGGATAGATGGTACAATGGCAAATTCTTATCTTGTCAAAACCAATGGCATTAACATAATAATAGATGCTGGCACACCTGGTTCAGGCAAAAAAATTGTAGAATTTCTTGAATCTGCCAAAATAAAGCCTGACGTTGTTCTTATCACACATTACCATGTAGACCATACAGGTGGCCTTTATAGCCTTTATGAAAAGTACCACATGGAAATATATGTACCGGCAGTCGAGTTAACAATAATTTCCGGATCAGAACCTGTTCCGTCCAGGCCATTCATGCCGAAACTTGCATCCACGATAACCCATGCCAGGAAAGTGAAGGAATTAAAACCCCTATCAGAAATGAAAGTTTCTGGCATTGAAATAGTTAAAACTCCCGGGCACACCAGGGACTCAACTTCATATTTCTTTAAGGAAGAAAACATTTTATTCTCTGGGGACGCAGCTGTAAACATCAGTGGAAATCCTGGATATAACAGGATGTTTTCTGTGAATGTGATAAATGCAGAAAAATCGCTTAATTACATAAAAAGTATCAATGCTTTAATTCTTCCAGGACATGGTGATAAAATGGATTTCAGGTCAAGTGTCTAACCTTTTATATATTTAATGCATTACATTATATGGAAGAAATAAGCCCGGGACTGGAAAATGTCTACATAAAATATACAGAACTTACATATATTGACGGCCAGAAAGGTATTATGCGTTATAGAGGGTATGACATAAATGACCTTGCTGAGAAATCATCCTTTGAAAAGGTTTCATATCTAATGCTTTACGGGAAATTTCCAGACGATTCGGAATTGAAAGACTTTAAAAAACGCATAAACGACCACCTGGTGCTTGATAATTATCTAAAGGACATATTGAAGAGCCTCCCTGAAAGATCAGACTCACTTGGGATACTTCAGACTCTACTGTCCGCAAGAGCCTCTGAAGAATCAAATTATAAATATACAAAAGAAAATGACAGGGAGAAAATACCGGAAATACTGGGTTCCATACTTTCAATGGTTGCAAACATATACAGGGCAAAATCTGGGAACAATATTATTGACCCTGAACCTGGTGAAAACTATGCTGAAACATTTCTGAAGGCATGCTTCGGATCAGTTGATAAAGACAGGGTTAAGGCAATGGATTCAGCACTCATACTTTACATGGATCATGAGATACCCGCATCCACAACTGCCGCACTGGTTACTGCATCAACCCTTTCCGACATGTATTCTTCACTGGCATCGGCAATTGCAGCTCTACGTGGGCCTTTGCACGGAGGTGCGGCTGAGGGTGCCTACCGTCAGTTTCTTGAAATTGGAACTCCTGACAATGTTGATAAGTGGTTCAGTGAGAATATTCTTAATGGAAAAAGAAGGCTCGTTGGTTTTGGGCACAGAGTTTACCGGACATATGACCCAAGACTGAAGACATTCAAAAAATATGCCGATATTCTTTCAACTACGGAGGAACAGAAAAACATACTAGAAATTGCAAAAAAACTGGAAGAGAATGGGGTAAAAGCATTTGGTTCAAAGGGTATATACACAAATACTGATTTCTATTCAGGAATGGTGTTCAATGCCATAGGCTTTCCGGTTGACATGTTTACCACACTCTTTGGACTTTCCAGGATATCTGGAATACTGGCACATATAACAGAATACGTTGAAACCCAGGAGCGTTTAATTAGACCAAGGGCAATATACCGGGGTCCGGGTGAAAGGAAATATCCGGAATAATTTCATAATTTCTGGGTAAGGTCTGTTACATAGCCAAAGTCAAGAAGACCGAAATCCTCGGTTATTCCATATGCTCTAAACTTTTTTGATACATTTTTTAGCACCGGCGTGAAATGCTCATTATTTAAAAGTGATTCGGATACATCGGTTCCTGAGGAAAAAAAGCTCATTGCCGGTGTTATGAGTATTTTTTGTTCATTATTATATACAAAGGCAGGGATTTTAAAAACGCTTCCGATTTCATCCCTGAGAACCACAGAAGGATGTTCATGCCCTAATATTGTAAGCTTCCTAAAAGACATATCCCGGTCTCCGTGATATATATAATAATTATCAGTTTCATAATAGTCATATATTTCAAGGCCATTAGATTTCAGTATTGTCATAAGATAATTGTCGTGGTTCCCCTTTATGAATATCAGTTCAGTATCTTTTTTGTAACGGTCTATGAAATGGTTAACATCATCCCATTCCTGCGGTAGGTTTCTGGAAAACTCCTGTTTGAAGTCACCATTGATTATAATTTTTGAGGGAGAGTACCGGTCAATTATTTGGTCTACCATTTTCTCCACATGATTTCTCTGCAGTCTAGGGAGGAATAGGCCGTGAAGGTTCATTTCTTCCTCGAAACCAAGGTGTAGATCGGAAATAACAACTGCTGAAATGTCCTGCAGGTAAACGCAGTACAGATCCGATATAAAAACGTCCTTTATGATCTGAATATCTTTCAAGTTACCCAACTATTGAAAATCCCATAATAATCTTTACTGTTATTAATTTTAATAACATAGTGGAAAACAAAGAATTCTGTATATGTGTATTCTCTTTAACCTCCAGCAATTATCTCTTAAATGCCCCATGTATTTTCATTTTTACGGATTTTAAAAGGACAAATATTTAAGGCAAATTGTTATGACTGGCCATGGTATCCTCAAGGGTAAATGGTATAAATGAATCAGCCACTGTGAGCATGTCAAATAAGGCTGCGGAACTCAAGGAAGCAGGCAAGACAATATACAGTTTTGGAATTGGTGAACCTGATTTTACAACACCTGAAGAGATAATTGATTACGCATTTAAGGAAGCAAAGGCTGGAAAAACCCATTATACACCCTCCGCCGGAATAATGGAGCTAAGGCAGAAGATTGCAGAAAAGATGAAGAGGAAAAACGGAATAGATGCAACAGCATCAAATGTCCTTGTAACTCCCACAAAATTTTCTCTGAACCTGGCACTATACTCATTAATAGACCCTGGTGAGGAGGTTCTATTGCCTGCACCATACTATGTCTCATACCCAGATATAATCAAGTTGAATCAGGGAAAGATGGTAACAGTTCCAACCGATGAAAATTACGAACTTGATTTCGACTCATTGGGAAAATATGTATCACCTAAAACCAGAGTTTTTATGTTAAATAACCCAGTAAACCCTACAGGAAAGGTTTATTCAGAAAAGTCACTCAGGAAACTTTCCGATTTTATAATTGAAAACAACCTCTATTTAATATCAGACGAAATATATGAGGATTTAGTGTACAAAGGCAAAATGTTTTCTCCTGGATCAATAGAGGAGATGAAGGACAGAACTGTTACGCTTAGCGGATTTTCTAAAAGCTATGCAATGACTGGATGGAGAATAGGATACATGGTAGCTCCAGTTGATATAATAAAGGCAGCCAATAAGGTGCAGCAACAAACACTTACCTGTGCCCCATCCATATCACAATATGGTGCAATGAAGGCCCTTGAGAATGAGGAAAGTGTAACAAAGATGAAGAAGGAGTTTGAGAAAAGAAGGAATCTTGCAGTTTCCCTTCTAAAAGAAATAAATGATCTCTCATTCTATGAACCTGAGGGCGCCTTTTACATATTCCCTGGTTATTCCATTGACCGGTCTGATGATGCAATATCCCTGGATTTGCTAGAGAAACAGAATGTAATAGTAACACCAGGTAGCCCATTTGGCGCAGAAAAGCATTTCAGGATCTCCTATGCAACATCTGAGGATGTTATAAGGGAAGGCATAGGTAGAATAGGAAAATATTTCAATGGGCAACAGAAATAGAGAAATTCTGACTATCCCTATTCTTGTTGATAAATTTAACATCAACGGGCAAATGAATACAGTTATTCCCATATTTTTTAAGCTACCGAAAAAAAGCTTTATGATAATTCAGTACTAATATAGGAACTACCAAAAATTTGACACATTTAAGGATTTCACCTTCATTTTTTAAATAATCAATCCTTATTCTGTAGAATATTGAAAAATTTTAGTTATTTGGCTGTAGAAATTAAAAGTATGTTAAAGGACAACGTTGTGTTGGGGTAAAGAATTCATGCCATAGTATAATTCATAAGCACCATATTATTAAGCAAATGGTGTGTGAAAAGTGATAGTTTATAAACTTTATAAAGTAATAAATTAATAAAAGTATAACAAATGGGCACGAGTGTCTGGGATAAAAGATGAAGAACAAAGATACTCCTATAGGAATTTCTTCAGGTATTCAGTATATCGGGTTACAAGTCTGTCTGGTACGGGGCCGGTTTTCATAATAGCAAGTTTTATCATGGCATCTGGCTACTTAAGTAGGGTATACCTTGGAATTGCGGGAATACTGATTCTTATTGTAGAGATTTCCCTTGAGCCACTATTCGGATATGCAATAGATATTTTCCAGAGAAAAAGTGTGCTGAAATTCTGTATATTTGCTACAATAGTACTCCTTTCTTTTTCCTCACTTATGGCGTCATTATACGGCACAGGAAATTTAGCAGTTTTATCTATCCTGCTGATTGGAGGTGATACCATCACTTCATTGGTATATTCAACACAGAGGGCACTTCAGCAATCCATCTCTAGAATTAGCCTTATGGGAAAAAACAATGGTGTTGCTGAAATAACAAGCCAACTGCCCAGCATGATCGGATCTATTATGGCCGTTCCAATAATTATATATGTTGGGTTTTTCGGGGCAATTGTATTTGCAATATTTATCTCAATAGTATCACTAGTACTCCTTTCCAGAATTCATGAACAGAAAATGAAAGTTCCTACAGAACGGAGTTTAAAACCAAAAATTTTAGTTGGCGGTTATCTGGAAACATTTCGCTTTCTTAAGTCAAATATCAAAATCACACTATTCATTGTAACTCTCAATTTTACATTTGTCTGTTTAATGGTGTCAAATTATCTATCTCCTGTATATATCTATGAGATCGGAGGAAATGCTGGAGATTTAGCGATTGTGGAGTTCCTTTACTCCATTTTTGCTATTATTTCTGGGTTAATAATTCCAAGGTTCATGGAAAGATGGCTGTCTCCTGCCCTGATTTGGGTATTTATGGTATTATTTGCCACTGGGAACATATTAATCGCTATGTATAATTCACTTTCATTTTTTATGATAGTCCAGCCTTTATTCTTTGGACTGGGAAATCCATCTACCAGGATGCTAAGAAACACATTTGTGATGGAAAGAATACCTCATGAAAGTTCAGGAAAATTTTTTGCTGGTATTTCCCTTATCTCAAATATGGTGAGAGTCTGTATAATGATATTTATGACGTCCCTTATTAATATATTGCCTCTACAAATACTATGGAAAATTAATGGAGCACTTGTTCTAGGTGCCGTAATTCTTTCCGTGTATCTCTCACAAGAAATAAAAAAAACGGGCAATTTTATCAAAAGAAAAGATGAACCGAATGAGAAAACAAGCTAAATAATCACAGGGAAACCTCTAGCAGAATATGGGATTAAAGCGTACCCAGGGAAATCATAGCTGATTATAATGTTTTGATTCTACTGCCTAATTCGCTATAGTACCAATTCAACTTCCTTAGATATGGGATATAAAATGTCATATTTCTCTATTGAAAAGTCAAAAGTTATAAATGAATAGAAAGATGCAACATCAATAAAGGATATAATTTCATCGGCAATACAAAAATTCCTAAACTAAAAATATTTATATAGTTTTATATATTACATTCAATATGTATATTAAGAGGGAAAAATTTTTTGTGGGTTTCCCCATGCAACAGACCGTTATTCCTAAAAAGAACAAATTGGGAAAAAAAATAAGAATACATTGGAATCTTCATTGCTTTATTTCTTTTTTGAGCTATTATTGGGAGGAATATCCAGTCATAGGATACGCAACGGCTTTCGGCGTACTATGAAGGTGATATTATGAGTCCAAGAATGTTAATAGTAGTGAGGTACATAATAATAATTCCAACAATAGTTGGAATTATTGGTGGATACATTGCTTATATATATGCTGGCCCACCTAATCCAGATATGAATTTTGTTGTGGGTTTCATTGGGTCATTTTGTGTAGCAATGGGAATAGGCGTCTATTCGGATCGTGAGTACAAAATAAGAAAATATAATCAAAAACAATAATATGAAAAAAATAATTAATTCAAAAATGGCATTATCTTTGTCAATATTCTATTTATCAGACTGTATTGAAACATACTTTCCTTCATTTTCGTTAAACAAGTATTATAACGCATCTGTTAACTTTATGGAGGTAATAAATTGCTAACATTTATGTATATTCTCCCGATAACAGCCCTTTTGTATGTTATATTACAGATGTCACTTTTATTCTATTCTATTTTCACATTTAAAAGTTATCCGAAAAAATCAAATTTATATAAAAAAAGCTTTAATCTTAAAAAAGAAAAATCAGAAAAACAAGAAAGCAATATATTAGGTTCTTTTTATATGTCTGTTACAGTCGTAATTATGGCAATTTCTGAATCCCCAATAACAGGTGTAGTGGGCATTACAGTTAAGTTATTCACTATTTACTTAACTACCCTGACTATATTGGCACTTCTACAATTATTTAGAGTTTTTGCATATAAGTCCCAACAGAAAATTAGCCAAAGATCTGTCCTTAGATCTAATTTTTTTATTATGGTCATGTTATTATTTTCAGTTTTTGCTGCCATTATTAATGTTTCTCAAATACTGGTTATAATTTTTCTCTTCGGTGCTTTTTATAGTTTTTTTAAAGATTTTGTACTCCTTTTATTTACCCATGAATCAGATCCAGGATATCTAACGAGTATTGTATATGGCTCAAGCATGAGTCCTGCTCTAATGAACGAGGACATTGTACTGGCTTTAACTAATATGGACGATGATGATATTGAAACTGGTGATATAATAATATACGACTCATCGATGAATTACAACTCAAGCACCCCCATTATACACAGGGTACAAAATATCAATGATACAGCTGTAACTTGTAAGGGAGATAATGCAATTATTAGCGAGCCAATTCATTATGCAAATATATTGGGAATTGTAATAGCAGTAATGAGAGATTCTAATAAATTCATACTGAATAGTAAATACAATAAATATAGAGACCTAATAGAGAAATTTTATTCAGGAGAATTGTCTTTTAAATCCGCGGTAAAATATCCATTAATAGGTGAAAACAAAATTATCATATCTATGGTCCTGGCCATAATCTGCGCAATAATTATTTCTTTCATTTAATTATCAAATTATAGTCAAAAACCTGTAAAAGGTTAAAACATATGGCAATATTTATATATAAATCTTTAGATATCTACCCATGGGAAAATTAACTGCTCTTATAGTAGGTTATATATCTGTTACCTTTGCAGCATATGTTATTTTATCTGTTAGTTACAATCCTCTTGTAAACTGGGTCGGTCCATATCTGGGCTACCGTTTTCCATTTATCTTAGGAATAGTTTATCTTATAGCAGGATCACCTATCAGGAATACCATTATACTGGAAACGTGGATTGTTATCGGCGCGCTTGTTGGAATTTCGGCAAGGAAAGGACTCCGTGCATGGGGTTCAGCCAGTCTTGTGTGGACATTTACCACCCTAACTCTGGGCGTATCGCTCATTGCAATGCTTGGGCTTTCTATTTTTAACATATCCGGTACATCGGCTATTAGCAGTACAGTCCGGGGGCTTTTAGCAACATTTGTTGCTGCCACTGCCTTTGTCCCCTATGGCACTAATCTTGCTACTATAGTTGCAGAGCCGGTGTTACGTGTAATAGTTCCATACATAACATCTAGCCTCGGATCAGGCACAAGCACTGCCAGCATTGGCAAAGTAATAATGAATATAGCATTACACGCTTTTGAAAATTATTTAATCTTTGCTGTTACAGCGATTTTAGTGGGTTCAATTACTCATAGAATTCTCCATGGAGGAAAGAAAGTTTCCAAAAAAGCAGTTGCGGCAGCATTATCAATATTTATTGCTTTTATATTCATAGCCATGGTTTTTTCTCCGGGAATCACTCCACAGACCAATTTAAACGCATCTACAGGGAAAGCTTCTGAAAATGGAGGAATACCAGTTATGGGAGTAAATGCCCTGTTCCCATTTTCCATATCAAATGGTTCTGCCCATATAAACACGAATAATGAAGCGGCAGTTTCAAATGCTTCCTTAGGTAATTCAACGAATCAGGCAGGATTGAGTCTTATAACTCCACAGGGAAATCTATACAACCTATTTGCAATGGAGTCCGGAAATGGCACAGGAATCTGGTCTGGTAATGGGTTAATATTCGGTAGCTTTACAATCACTGCAAATATGACATCACTTTTAGAAAAGGAATATGGGATAAATTATGGTAAACTTGGATCATTTATTCCTCAGAATGCCTTAATACTGGCATACAATGGAACCAGTTATGGCAGCGAGGCTAAAAGCATGGCATCCTCTGTTGGCCAGAAGATGGGAACAACATTTAATACTGTTCTCACACTTAAAAATATTACGCTCTCCGGACACTTAGTGACTATTTATCTATATTCATCTTCTGCATCAGAATACAAACTGAAATCCGATTTTATGTCTACATTCAATAGGGGATACGGGGGCAGCATACCTGCAATATTTAGCAAGAATGAGGGATTAAACAATTATAATTCTTACGCTATGGCCTCAGGGTACATAAACGGTTCAATCGTTAAATCTCTTACGGGAAACACTGGGCTAAACGTTTCAAGTATGGATTTTACTGCTGGAATATTTAAGTACAGTAACTATTTCCACTCATCAGGTGATTCCCATACATACAATATTTCAACTCTAATGAATTACAATTCAGGGATATCCTTTAGCAAATCATCCACTCTTTCAGTGCTTGGGATAGGTTATAACAATGGTACCGGTAGCGTTGCTGACATTGGAAGGTACACATTTAATATATATTCAAATAATGCCTCTTTGGCATCAAAAACACCACTGAATACAACAAATTCGAGTTTTACTAATGTGGGACAAACAAGATTCTCACCATCTGTTGTTTCCGTATCATTTAATGCAGTATTTCCAGCAGACATTTTGTACAGTACATCGGTTGATAGACTGTCTGGACATATGGTTCAAATCACTGTACACATAAAAAACAATGACACATCATCTGTACAGGCATTTAACGCTTCACAATCTGTGTTTGTTAATCACTATGTAAAATATGGTGCCGCATCGTTAATATCAGGGAAATATAAGGAGGTAAATGTAACAATTCAACCCGGACACTACGCCAATTTTACATATAATATGTCACTAAGCGGTGTGGGAATATATGTAATTCCATACACAAATATATCTTACAATTTCCAGGGAAAGGCATTTTCATATGAAACTAATGCTTCTTATATAGTTCAGAATAAACCAGGATATATTTCGGCTATGAATTCAATGGTTAATAATGAAGCTTCCCAGAGTACTTTTTTTGGCAATACACTTGCGACAGTACATGGATTTGAAATTTCATTAATAGATATTGTATTGTTAGCCATAGTGCTTCTCGATGTTGTAATTGAAATCAGGGCATTTAAATCATATATCAAAAAGAGAGACAAATAATCAGAAAATTAAAATTATTTTTTTATTGTTGTAGATAAAATATTTATTTATTTCCAGAGAGTGTTGTTGCATAATCTGATAAAAGAGGAATATTTGCCTCCATGCCCTTAGAAGCCCTGTAGCCTATATAGATGCCATAAAGCCATACTAAAAGGAGTGTTAAATCAAATATTATTGATAGTATTCCTCCTGCATCTCCAACGGTAAACAGATTAATAATTGCGAATACTATGATTGCTATAATATAACATATTCCAAGTAAAATTGCCTGTATACTGTGGAATTTAAGTCTCCTGTCAGTCTTTCCATATAAAATGTAAACTATCAATCCTGTTATTAATGGAATTATATAAGAAACGATGAACATTATTTTATTATCTTTATTTTCCATTAAAGTATATGCCAATATTATTATTTAAATATATATGGAATAAATATTATGGTGTAAGGAATAAATAGAATATATTTGTCAGACATGATTTTTTTATCATATACTTTACTGAAATGATTTCGTTATTTAACATATAAGCGGGAAG
>DAUP01000070.1 GCA_002505185.1 Ferroplasmaceae archaeon UBA567
ATCAGGTTGGAAACAAAGGATACTCTATTTCCTGAAATTTTATCAGTTATTCCCCTTGCAAGCCTTCCAAGATCTCTGAGGCTTGTAGAATCATAGAGGGAAACTATTTCGTTCTCATCCAGCGTTTCCCCCTCTTTTATCTTGCTTTCGATGCTGTCCAGGTAACCATAAGAAATCATAATATATTATCACTTTCTAAAATAAATATGTATCCAAAAATAATTTTTACAGTCTATATGAATCAGATCTGTATTTGATTAAAGATATAAGCCTAAAAACCGGGTGTATGAACTTCGAAAAAGGAGCAATCAGAAATACAACAGCTATCAGAGCGTCATGTATTAAAAAATTCCAGTTAAACCAGTTCGTACCAGTCGATATGGGAATCAAGAGACCAGTTATACCAGCAAAAAATAACAGGACTGTGAAAGCATAATCCAGAGATGACTGTTTCTGGCTTCTTGAGCCTCTATCTTCTGTTATGTGGATATAAATTAATGCAACAGTACCTATGGATATTGCGAGGGACCCAAGGAAATATGTAATTCCAACATATCCAAAAATATTCGGGTAGAATGAAATTGAGATCAAGGCAACGATAAAGCCAAAAAAAACTAGAGAGTGTGCGGTTAAACGGAAGTATTTATTATTCTCCCCCGGAACCTTGCAACCCGTTCCACCACCGAGGAAATTTCTATAAAAGAAAGCATCATACACTCCCCTCATGACTCCGGAAGCGGTAAAACGTTTCCCCTCATTGATTTCAGACCAGTATGAAAGCGCTTCCCAGGACCAGATTACCAGAGTGTAAAGATATATTGCTATTGTGGCCGGTTTAAAAAGAGAAACAGGAATAATAGTAGTCATTGGAAGGGTGGATATTTTGTTTAATCCAAATAACAGTGATGAATAGACCATAACTAAGATAACTGCAATGAATGCAGAAAGGGATGTAAATAAAATAGGCCTTTCCAGAGCGAATTTCATAGATTTTGGCCTGATGTTTGCATAATAGGTCTCTACTTGGACTTGTCCTAAAACCCTGGGGATATTGAGCTTAAATTCATGATCAGGGTCGTTATAAGGGCATGCATAAAAACAATCTCTACAATCATGGCACAGATTGGCAAGATGTGAAATATAACCTTTATTCAATACAGGCTTGAATTCTATGGCATCCCAGACAGCACAATATCCCTCACAGTAACGACATGCATTGCAAATTGACATCTGCCTTATTGCCTCTGGAGTAGAATTATTTCCTTCAATCATTTTCCCACCCGCCTGCAAGTCTGCCAAGAGTGGTACCAATAGTTAACCCAAAACCAGCAAGGTAGCCAGATCGCAATACATTCCCGGATGCAATTTCACCAGCTGCAAATCCATTTTCTAGTTCACCGTCCTTCAGAACAACTCTCCCTGTCCGGTTAATCCGTATGCCCTGATACGTGAATGTGAGGCCAGGCGATAGCGGGTATGCATGATAGGGCGGGGTATTAATAGGAACGGCCCAGTGGGACTTTGGAATTGCCAATTTGTGATTTGACCAGTTGAAAACATCATCATCTTTTTTTACAATGCCTCCGTTGAAGTCAGAGATCAAATGGGACAAATCTTGAGCTTTTAAGCCAATATTATCTGCGAGTTCGTCTATTGAATATGCATCTATGGATGGATATGCCGTGGGCATGAATTTTCCAATTGATTTATTGTCAATAATGGCATAAGCCAACTGAGAATCCTGTTCTGCCACGAGTCTTCCCCATATGGCATATCGCTTAGGCCAGATATCTTCACCCTCATCATAGAATCTCTCTACATTTTTATTTATCACTATTCCCCAGGGAATAGCATCAATCCTGCTAACGATGCCAGCATCGAATTCAGGACTCCTTGTGTCAACGGCGACCATATGCCCGGCTTTCTCTGATCCGCACATTAATGCACCGTTTTCAATCAGTGATCTGAGTGGAATTCCAGTATTATATCTGGATCCTCTGATTTTAATATTCTTAACACTCTCACCCCAAAATTTTGAAAGCCACTGTTTATTTGCTTCATATCCTCCCGAAGCGAAAATGTACCTGTCTGCAGTGAACTGTTTTTCTCTATTGTCTATCATGGCAGTAATACCATTTACTACGCCATTAGCTATGCTGATAGAGACAATAGGTGCCTCATAGAATATTTTAACATGTAATCTTTTTATTAACTTATAATAGGTATCTACTAAAACTCGTCCTCCTCCCATAAAAAATGCGTTGGTTCTTGATAGGCTTAAAGTACCTCTAATTTCTTTTTTGAAAGTTATATTATGCTTTCGCATCCATTCCGCCATCTCTTGTGACCTATCAATAACAAGTTCTGCAACTTCAGGATTATCAAACCCTCCAGACACACCCAGTAGATCTTTCCGCAATTCATCCTTTGTGTATCCACCCGCTGTAAATTCATCTTCTTCATGCGCATATCTAATATCTCGTGTATATTTGGAATTGCCACCTCTCAATGCCGCTGTGGACGTTTCAAATAAAGTTACGTCATCGCCTCTTTCTTCACATTCTATGGCACCACTAAGGGCGGCATTGCCACCACCAACAATGATAACTTTTTGATGCACCTATTATTATTGCCTGTTTCCTAATATCATTATCGATTTGCACAGTATTTCAGAATTGAGTTAGTTTTTGTGCTGTATTGGGCATCCAGTACGGTGGAATGAAAAAATAGCTACCCATCCAGGATCCTTTTTGCCCTGTTTTCTCACCAATACGCTAGTATGGCTGTGTGTTTGCATAATACACTTGTAACCGCAATTGACAAAATGTACATATAGTTTCAAAAGCCATAAAATTTTTCAGTCCATTAAACTCTCTACAAATTCAATGGTTTTCATGACGCTATCAGTGAAGGAGTAGTCCATAACCCTGTAATATTCCTCCATGAGTTCTCTCTTTACATGGAATTTTAAATAGTTTTTTTCAACGCATTCTGAAATATAGTTTCTGGAATCTTTTATATGCCGATTTAAATCTTTAATCCTGGTCTCACTGATTTCTATATCACTTCGAGTTGCTGAAACGGCGTAAACCGGCTCCAGTCCATATAGTTTTGAGAACTCAAGGCCCACATCCATAAGTATGTTAGCATAACCTGAATAAGCCCTAATTGCATCATCACCTATTACAAGGGCATAATCGGCGTTTTCAAGAAGATTTTCACAGTCACTATATTCTGATTCATTTATTTCATATGATATACCAATTTTTTCAAGTACTAATTTCATATAAAATTCACTAGTTTTTGTCAGTGATGTTACATTCACTTTAATATTATTTTTAATATGATTGAATCTGGAAACAAGTATGGCTGAGATGCTGTTTGCCCTTGTATGTATGTTCATAGTTTTTACGATATTCAAGGTATCCTTATTTTTCAGGTAGGTAACAAGCGATATCATGCCTATTTCAGTTTTTCCTTTTTTCAAATAAACATAATTGTCGGCAGCACTTTTCCTTACTATTTCTTCTTGTGAAAATGTCATGCTGAGCGGGTCAGAGTGTGAAATATTGATAAGTCCTATCATATCAGTAGTACTCCTTTATGTTATAGAACGTATCCCTGAGTGCCGGGATCTTTCCTATTTCCTCTATAAGATGATTAAGTTCCTCCACGCTTCCGGAAGTATGCCTGTTTGTTGCACCGAAAACCTTCTCGCTGAAGGCAGTGCCAACAAGGTCGCTGCCACCGGACATTAGGGCAACCTGTGCCAGTTCTTTACCCAGGGCAACCCAGTACACACTCACATTTCTTATGGATTTGCCAAGAATTGCCCTTGCAAGTGCATAGACCCTGATATCCTTGTCTCCTGAGGCAGCCATCCTTATCTTTCCCATTTTGTACAGTGGTGTATTTTCTACACTGAACTTTAATGGAATAAATGACAGGAACCCGGGCTGTTCAAGCTCGTTATCCCTAAGCCTTATCATATGGTTTATTATGTCATCATAGTCTTCCACTGTACCGTAGGTCATTGTGGAATTTCCTTTTACCCCAAGGCTGTGTATGAGCTTTGCATCTTCTAGCCACTTTTCCCCAGATATTTTTTCAGGCGTTGTTATCTGTTCCCTGACCTTTTCATTGAATATCTCAGCTCCACCACCTGTATGTGCATCCATCCCCGCATTCCTGAATCTCTCTATAATCTCTGGAATTGAGTTTCCTGTAGTTCTTGCAATGAAATCTATTTCCGGTATTGTGAATGTTTTCAGTGTAATATCAGGGAGAACTTTCTTGACTTCCCTGAAAATATCTTCATAGTATTCTATACTTAAATCAGGATTGAATCCGCCTACTATATGTATTTCGGTTACATTTAGATCCTTTGCCTTCATTGCTTCTTTATGGACATCTTCCACGGAGAGCTCAAAGCCTTTTTCAGGGTTGTGTTTTTTTATTTTGTATGGAACATAATATGCGCATATGGGGCATGAGGCAGTGCAGTAATTTGAATAATTGATGTTGTATGAGACAGCATACGAGACCGTGTCTCCAACTTCCAGTGATGTGAGTGAATCACCAAGGGACATTAATGAATAAATATCCAGATTAAGCAGTTCACGGGCATCTTTCTCCTTTATCTCCTTATCTTTGAGGTAATCGTACCAGTAATCCTTACTATAAGCCATTGACATACAATCATATCGTGACTAAAAATAAATAATTATTCATAGTAAAATAATTTAGCATTAAATCAAATATACTGCAATCCTGGTATTTTTACTGGATTTCCGGTTATCCGGGATATCTTCCACAGTATGGCTGAGTTTTCTGATATAACTGGTTTTCTGTATATCATGCTTAATTTATCCAGAATTTTTGAGGTGGTCATTGCAGTGCATGAAATATAAATTATTTCGGAATTTTTAACACTATCAATGTTTTTATCTATCATTGCCCTGATTTCATCTAATTCTGTATCTGCTATATCAAGTGCATATACCTTATTCAGGCCGCAGGATCCTGTAACGTTAAAACCCTTCCCGGCAAAATACGCCTTTTCCTCATCTGTTCTTTCTTTTATGTATGGAGTTCCGAGCCACATTGCTTTTATTTCAGACTCCTGAAGATATTCTATTACAGCCTCTTCCGGTATGATGACATCACTTCCGAATACTTCTCTTATTATTCCCGCATTTTTGTGTGTTCCATAAGTCCTGCCATAAACTATCACATCTGATGACCTTTTCAATAACCCATATGCCTGTTTCAGTTCATTCCTGAATTTTTCTGGATTATCGGGCTCACAGTTTCTGGTAGGCCTCATCCTTGTGGAATGGAAACTCATGTTTTCAGGTGCCATTCTGTACATATCATATTCCAGTGCTACGTTGTTGGCCGGTACTATCATGCCCACCCTGATCATGTATTACTATTGCCCCAACATTAATTAATATATTACAAATCAATATGCCGGCAAACTTTTAATATAAAAATTCTATGTTAATCCATGATAACCTATATAGATGACAGTGACGTTAAAAACAACCTNNGACAGGATAAATGGAAAAGACTTTGTGTTCAGCACCATGCCCGCATTCTATGAAAAACGTGGAATAGCCGGTTTGAAAACATACATATTCGGGAAAAATGGGTACAGGTTTTTTGTCATTATATTTGATACAGCAGATCCTCAGAGGCTTTATGCAATAGATGCAAATGTACTGGGACAGATAAGGACAGGAGCTATTTCTGCAATGGTCACATCAATGCTGGTAAAAAAGAAAGCAATTAATTACACTATTATCGGCTCCGGGTTTCAGGCCGAATCACAACTGAGTTCAATTTCAGAATTTTATCATCTGGAAAATGCATATGTATACTCCAGAACTTTCGACCATGCAAGGAAATTTGCACAGAAATCTTCCATTAAGGTAGAACCTGTGAAAGACCTTTCTTGCCTCCTAGATTCGGATGTAATTGCATCTGCTACAGACACAAAAAAACCCATATTCAACTATTCAATGCTGCCTGAGAAATATCATATTAATCTTATAGGTTCCAATGTCCTTGGATCCAGAGAAGCAGATAAGGACGTAATGGAAAACTCCCAGATCCTAATAGAGGAAAATTCAGCACAGTCTGAAATGGAATCGTCAGAAATAAGCGATATAAGGGACAGGAAGAAAATAATCACACTGGGTGAGTTTGTGGTAAATCCGGATAAGTACAATAGGAACAAAACGGTTTTTAAATGCCTGGGTATTGGCCTTGAGGATCTTGCAGCAGGATATGTTGTTTTAAAAAATATGGCATTACTATAATTTTAAAATAGTGTTATAATATCTCCACAGATGTTTATTTACGAATACGGTCTTGGGATTTTACTGGGCCTATCACTTGCCGGACCTCCCGGGTCTGTCAATTCCGTCATAGCCAATGAATCACTCAAATCACGCCTTCACGGCATGGGAGTGGGATTTGGTGCTATGACTGCGGATTCAATTCTTTTTTTCATAGTATATCTTACGAATGGCATTATAACTGAGGCCATATTGAAGGTTATTTACATCATAGGTGGCATATTTATGCTTTACCTTGGATTATCTGTCCTGAGATCCAGAATGCCATCAAAAACAAGAAAAGGGAATTACTTTTTAGGGCTCTCAATGGGACTTACAAATCCTTTTCAGATAATATGGTGGTTCACCGCAGGATTTTTCCTTTTGAAGGAGCTGAGCATATTTTCGGTCACAGGATTATTCTCTGGAATAGTTATCTGGATATCCATATTTCCCTATGTAATATGGCGTTTCGGGACAGGATATGAAAAGTACATTAAAATCGGCTCTGCCACCATAATATTCGGTTTTGCCATTTATATACTATACGTGGGAACAGTACTGATTATAGGATAATTATTCCCTTATGACTCTTTTTCCATTTATGGTATACCTTTTAGTGATGAGCAGATTTATTGAGAATACCAGTGATTTGTGCTCCTCTTCATGTATTTTTTTTTCCAGTGATTCTGGTGTTTCATGGTCACATACCTCTACCACCCTCTGGTCTATTATCGGCCCGTTGTCAACATCCTTTGTGGTAAAATGTACTGTGCATCCTGAATACCTTGTTCCAGAATTTATGACAGCCTCGTGGACTCTGCTTCCGTAATATCCCATGCCCCCGAATGCAGGCAGGAGTGATGGATGAAGATTAATGATTTTAAATGGATAAGCATCTATTATATAATCAGGAATTATTCTCATGTAACCGTCCAGGAGTATAAGATCTGGATTTTCGGCACTGAGTATAGCGGATATGATGCTGTTGTAATCTCCCTTTTTAGTATCCACAAGAACGGAGGCTATGCCATTTTCCCTTGCCCTCTGCAGTACATAAGCCCTTTTGTTATTGCATATTAATTTAGATATCCTTGCATTATTTATGACACCATGGTCTATTGCATCTATGACAGCCTGAAAATTTGATCCATTTCCGGAGGCAAGCACAACAATATTATACATGGCATGTCATTGCCTTTTGTTTTAAAAATTATTTCATATGGTACAATGTTAATTCAGTCATCATTTAGCCATAGTTACATTGGAATTATGTGGAAAAACAATGAATGAGTGCATATCTGAAATAGAGAAGACTGAAGGTGTGAGAAACGTATATTTATCAATAGTCACTAGCACGTTGAAATAGTGCTTCTGGCGTATAGATAGATTTATAAGTAAAGTAATTATCAAAAAAAAGTATGTTAAATATCTGGACGGAAAAATACAGGCCAAATAAACTCTCGGATGTCATAGGCGAAAAAGAAAACATTAGCAGATTGAATGCCTATGTAAAGGATAGAAATATACCTCATCTTATATTTGCAGGTTCACAGGGAACAGGTAAAACGTCCACTGCCATTGCCCTCGCCATTTCACTCTTCGGTGATTCATGGAAGGAAAATTTTATGGAATTAAATGCATCAAATGACCGTGGTATTGATATTATAAGGGACAATATAAAGAATTTTGCCAAGATACGGCCATCCAATGATCTGGGATTCAAAATTATATTTCTGGATGAGGCAGACCACCTTACAGGAGATGCCCAGGCAGCATTGAGGAGAACCATGGAAATGTTTTACAATACAACCCGTTTTATATTTTCATGCAACTATTCATCAAAAATCATACCGCCCATACAGTCAAGATGCGTGGTACTCCGATTCAGGCCCATTGACCGGGAATCAATGAAAAACAGGCTGAAAGAAATAGCAAAAAATGAGGGTTTTGAAATCGATGACGATTCCCTTGATGCAATATATGAAATTTCAGACGGGGATATGAGAAAGGCCATAAATATCCTGCAGGCCGTAAAATTATCTGGCAAAATTACTGCAACAACAATCTATGAAATATCCGGGGAAATTAACAGGGACGAGTATAAGAATCTTATTAATATGGCCATAGAGGGCAATTTCAACGATGCCAGGAACTATCTTGACAAGATGCTCATAGAATATGGTTTATCAGGAATAGATATAATAAAAGGTATGCACTCATCCATAAGAAGCGAGCAGATTGCATATAAGCAGAAGCTTGAAATCATAATGGCACTGGCCGAGGCTGAGTTCAGGATAGTTGAAGGGGGCACAGACAATATACAGATGGATGCACTTCTGGCCAAATTGTCATATATCGGCAGTGAGATCAACTAGGGCCGGTAGATCAGCGGTAGATCGCTTGCTTCGCAAGCAAGAGGGCTCGGGTTCAAATCCCGACCGG
>DAUP01000051.1:0-1418 GCA_002505185.1 Ferroplasmaceae archaeon UBA567
CTTCCCGGATTCATTAGAACTAAGGCATATGGAAACAGGAGAAGTAAGGATGAAGGTAAACAATTCCGATGAAGTACTCCCAAAACTCATGAAATTTCTTTCGGAAAATGGGATTTCTCCAGAATCCATGAATATACGGAAACCTTCACTTGATGAGGTATTTATAGAATACACCGGCAGGAATATAAATACCGAGGCGGGAAATACCGATTATGCAAAATTAATGATGAGAGGGAGATAAAATGGGAGGTTTAATTCCCTTAACCATAAGGGATCTGAAAAGATGGTACAGAAATCCAGTATCTGCTGTGGTGGGAATGATACAGCCCATATTCTGGATTGTTCTCTTCGGAAGTGCCTTTGATATTGCGAAATTCGGCCCTGCATCGGTATCCTCTGCATTCTTTGAGGGGGCACCAGATTATATCACATACCTGATGGGAGGAATACTGACAATCATAGGCCTATTCACAGGAATGTTTTCTGGAGTTAATATAATATGGGACAGGAGGCTTGGAATATTGCAGAGATTCCTTATCGCTCCAATAAATAGGGCGTCCATAATATTTTCAAGAATACTCTCATCGGTGGTCAGGATACTGGTACAGATCATGATATTATTCGCTGTGGCATTCCTGATACCTAATGGCCTGAAGATAGAACATGGATTCACTGTACTGGATGTTCTGATCCTTGTGTCTGCAGTGTTAATGATATCCTTTATATTCTCTTCCCTGTTCAGCATAATAGCCATAAGAACTACGAAAATGGAATCATTATTCGGAATAGTAAATCTGCTAAACCTGCCACTGATGTTTGCCAGTTATGCCATGTTTCCACCGGCCCTTATGGCAGGCTGGCTGTCAAACATTGCAAAGTATAATCCGGTTTCGTGGTCTGCCCAGTCCATAAGGATGGTAATAATACACGGAACACTAAGTGCAAGTGAAGCACATACAGTATTAATTTATATGATGGGGTTGCTGGCACTGAGTGCATTCATGCTTATCCTTACATACGTGGCAGCAAACAAGGAGATACGTGGATAATCAAGAAATAATAGTACCATCACATTTTTGATTATAAAATATATTCTTGTATTCATCCAAATTAAAACCATTTACAACGAATATTTTTATTCCGGCCCTTTTTGCTATTGTTAATGAGGTAATATCCATAAATACATTTGATCCTGCTCCTGTTGAATTTTTTATTGACAGTGAAATTGCCTCATTATATGATAGCCTTGAGAATTTCTTTGCGTCCTTATCAGTTTTTGGGTCGGATGAGTAAACGCCATCCACTGATGTTGCATTTATAAGTATTTTAGCTCCTATTCTTTCAGCAAGAAGTGTGGCTACAGTATCTGTAGTATGCCCGGGCTCTGTACCGCCCATTACAACATACCTGTAATTGTG
>DAUP01000051.1:1435-2061 GCA_002505185.1 Ferroplasmaceae archaeon UBA567
ATCCGATATATAGGTTCTGGCAAGTTTTCCACCTCCTACAACAATGCCAAATTTGTCATATGTGGAAATAGATTTCATTGTTTCAGAAAATTTTTCCATTAATTCAAGATTGAGCCTTTCTTTAGATATTATTGAACCACCAAGTGATATAACGACACTAGTCATGTGATTTCATTAAGGTTAAATATTATTATAAAATTTTCTATAATGGATGACGAGGATTACAAACGCTATGAATTTAAAAAAGCCATGGAGGAACTCTCTAAACTGCATGGCCGCGGAACAGAGCTAATATCACTTTACATTCCTCCTGAAAAACAAATTTCTGATGTTGTCCAGTATTTAAGGGAAGAATTTTCTACATCTTCTAATATAAAATCAAAAACAACCAGAAAAAACGTTCTTGGGGCAATAGAATCTATAATGTCCAGATTGAAGTACTACAAACAGCCACCTGAACATGGCCTTGTATTTTTTGTTGGACATGTTGCAACACGAGGGGATCAGACAGAGATGTATACAAAGATAATAGAACCCCCGCAGCCCATACAGACATTCCTATACAAGTGCGATTCAAGTTTTCACCTGGAACAGCTCACAGACCAGCTAAAGGAAAAAGAGTTATA
>DAUP01000051.1:2206-2334 GCA_002505185.1 Ferroplasmaceae archaeon UBA567
AAGGATTATCTCAGAAACGAGATAAAGGATAAAATAAAGGATCTCTTTGATATAGGATATACTGATGAATCTGGCTTAAGGGAGCTTGTTGAGAAGGCCTCCGAATCAATAAAGGACATGAGAATAAC
>DAUP01000051.1:2435-2573 GCA_002505185.1 Ferroplasmaceae archaeon UBA567
ATGTGATAATGACAATGCTTCCATGAATTTCGAGAAGGACGATGATTTCATAGAAGATCTCTATAAGATGGCTGAGGAATCCGGAACAAAGGTTGAAATGGTCTCGGAGGACAGCGATGAGGGCAGATTGCTGAAAAC
>DAUP01000031.1 GCA_002505185.1 Ferroplasmaceae archaeon UBA567
GCAAATTTTTCCCTGTTAAAAGGAAATTTTTCTGGTGAAAAAATAACCTTTATCTCATCCTTTTCGTCTAAATCAAAATAAAGACCCTTTAGATATGCCTTAAGATAATTTTCTGGGTCACCTCCACATACGACATTTCTTTGATCGTCGGTATTCATAATATCTATATGTTGATTTAGGACTTATGATTTTTTATCCTTATATGTTTTTCATTATTCTTGTAAATTGATTATATATCCTGCCTTGCAGATTATAATATTTATTTATGAAGAAAATAAGCCCGGGTACCATAGAGATTGACATAGCCATAGCGCTCTAACTGTACAACCTGGTGCTTATCCATTGCCAGTGGCTCTATTTTTCCTTTGTCTATATTTCCATCAGGATGAAATACTTCCATGTCCCCTGAATTTTCAGGAGCCCACTGTATTATCTTTACCCTGCCTTCTGGTTCATCCTTTGTGTATTGGAGTTTCCCTCCTTTCATTATAGCTGCACATAAATCCTTAAGCCTTATAATTTCCCCTTCTTTAATCTTTGATAACTCTTCTTCCGGAAAATATATCATAGCATCTGGTGGGAGCTCGTATTCCCTGAATCCCGAATCAGGCCTCTGTGGATGTAACATTGCGTGGCTTTTTAGAACCAATGGATTCTTAATATGGATTGGTGTAGGTTCTGGTACAAAGAAATATCTTTCAGTATCATAATCTATTATTTCCCTGTCCATGGAATTGAATATTTCCCATGAAAATGTGGCATTGCTTTTGTTCATTCCGGAACTTATCCAGTATTTTCTGAAAGTATCAGGTCTATACCCCCTCTTTTTCAATGCAACCAGTGTCCCAAGCCTTATATCGTCCCAGCCCGAGTACTTTCCTGATTTTATCCCTTCCTTTATTATTGTGGTTTTCAAAATTGTATCTGGTATGCTTATAAACCCATAATGGAAATACTCTGGTAATTTCCAGTTGTTGTACATAAAAACATATTTCTGTTTTTCAGTGTTGACAAGGTGGTCTATTCCCCTTATTACATGTGTGAGTCCAAGATAATGGTCATCAACAGACACTGAAAAATTCATGGTGGGATATACTGTATACCTGGAACCTGTTAGTGGATGTTCATGTGTGTTTATCCTGAAGGCGATCCAGTCTCTTACGGAAGGATTTGGGTGATTAATGTCTGTTTTCATAACTAAAGCGGCCTCTCCATCGTTGTAATGGCCGGATAGCATTCTGTCAAATTTTTCAAGGTTAACTGATGGTTCTGAATCCCGTTCCATTACTGGTATTTTTTTTAGTTTAAGGTCGTGAAATTCTTTCTGGTTTTCTTCAATAACGTACATATAGCCTTCTGAAATCATGCGCCTTGCTTCCGAATAATAAAATTCCATTCTTGAGGACTGTATAACGGTTTCAGTCACATTGACTCCAAGCCATTGTAAATCTTCCGGTATCATTTTATATGCATCAGGATCTATATTTTCTGGGTTTGTATCCTCTATCCTCAGTATAAGTCTTCCTCCGTAGCGCCTTACATATTCATCATTAAGGATGGCCATTCTTGAATGCCCTATGTGCAATGGCCCTGAAGGAGACGGAGCCATTCTCATGACAACATTGCCATGAACATTTGGCAACTCTGGGAGTTCATGCTTTTCTTCCTTTTTTTCCCTTATGAGGATATCTGGGTATTCAGTGTTTACAATTTCCTCCAGCTGGTCTCTGCTCATGGAATTTACCTCGTCAACATATTTCTTTATCATTGCCATGAGGTTCTTCATATCCTTTCTGACACTGGGGTCTATTGAAATTAATTTACCAACAACTGATGAAATATCAGCCCTGCCACCGTGCAGATATGCGTTTTTAAAAACCTGTTTCCTGATTTCTTGCTGCATAAAAATCCTCCACCTCCTTAATGACCACATTATCAAGCTCTTTAAGCCCCTGTGAGCTTACAGACGATATACATATTTTTTCCTTCCTTTCGCTTATGTCTATTTTTGTCTGAACCCTTATTATTTTATTTGGGAATGTTTCTGAGATTTCCCTGAAAAGATTGTTCTGTTCTTCCTCAGTATATTTGGATGTTCCTGAATAATCAAAGAGGAACAGTATTGTGCCCTCAATCTTTGAAAGTGCTATTATTGCCCTTTTTTCAATATCATTCCTATCCTCCATGGGGCGGTCAAGAATTCCCGGTGTATCGATGAATTGTACCCTCCTAATTCCTATGTTCTTGTAACCTATAAGTATCTCCTTTGTGGTAAAAGGATAGCTTGCAATCTCAGGAGATGTTCCTGTAAGTTTCTGTATGAGTGAGCTTTTTCCTGAGTTCGGAATTCCCGCTATTATAAATGTGGGTATATCAGTAATAATTCCAGGGAGTCTGCGCAGGTAATTTCTGCATTCTCCCAGGTAAAGCAGATCTTTGCTTATATTGTTTATGAGGGATGAGAACCTGCCATAGTATGTTTTCATTATGGCGTTCATATCATTGATCGTTTTGGCTCCCTTCAATTTTTTAATATAAATGGTGCTGAAATCCTTTATTTTGCTAGTTGTCCACTGAATATTACCTAGGCTCAGCTTATATCTGTCAACATCAAACATCAGGTCAATTAGATCGTAATAAAAGGGATGGAGGGTTTCAATTGTAGGGAATTTTCTTATAATTTTGTCCAGGTGCCCTGTTGAAATGCTTTCTATGGTGGATATCCTGTCAGTAACCTCCTTGCGAATCTTTGTTTCCTTCTTTGGAAAATAGGGTTCCACTATGTTTGAAGCCTTATGAAATGATTTATCTATAATTTCCTGTGATCTCAGCACGGTGGGAATATAATCAAACATATGACCCAATTTCAAGCTGGTTAATATCTTTTTCATTCCGGATTAATAAATTATTTTAACAATTTGAATATACACAATAAAATGGTTAACATCGCAGAAATTGTCAGAATGTACATCAATGAGAATCCAGACATAAAGGATTATCTAAACAGAGGAATTATAAATGTTTCAGCACTGGCCCGTGAGATTATGGCAAATACGCAGATAAATGATTTCGATGCGGCAATGGCCGCACTGAAAAGGTACAAGGCCAATGGCTTGCCTGCATACAGTTCAGAAATTCTTGACAGGTCTAACCTTGAAATGTCATCTAACATTTCCCTTATCGTTGTCAAAAAAAGCTATGACAGTCTCAAAATTATAACAGGGATTGTGGGAAATCTAAAAAAATTAAATTCTATTAACCTGGTTGAAACGAAAAACTGTTTTTCAATTGTAGGGGACAATGACACCATAAGGGGTTTTGCCAATTTCTTCTCTGATGACCAAATTATCCAGTTACGAAAAGATCTGGGGCAACTTACCATTATAAGTCCAGAGGAAATAGAAAAAACAAAGGGATATATAAATTTTATAACATTACTCCTTTACCGCGCAGGAATAAATATTCTCCATATTATATCTTTTTATAGCGATACTATTATAATTCTGGATGAGAAAGACCTGACTAATGCATTCAAGATTATCTCGGCAAAGATGGTGGAAAGATAGAAAGAATAAGGAGATACATTATTTAAGGGTTAGAGTATTTTTTTATTATTATATAATTTGCCTGTGCAATTTTTTGGTCTTAATGAAAAATCTCGCGGTTTATTGCTTTATGTTAAAATAATATATAACTGGAAATGTTAAAATATCAAATAATTATTAAATATGCAATGAGATATGAAAGGATAAAGGACTTCAGAGAAAAATATATTCCATACAATGAAATCATTGAAAAAATGGATCTCAGGCCTGATGATATAATTATAGACATGGGTGCGGGGGATGGTTTCTACAGCAAAATTTTTGCAGATAAGATCAGCAAAGGGAGGGTGTATGCAGTAGAACGTAACCCCGATGTTATACCGCACCTTGAAAAAAATCTCACAGAGATGAGCAATTTCACGATTGTTAATGAGGATATGTGCAAGCTCCATATTATAGACTTCAATAAAATATTCTTTTCAGCAGTTTTTCATGATATAGAGTGCAGAAAAGATATATTAAATTTTATGATAAATAATTCAAAAAAGCCTTTAAATGTATACCTGATAGAATTCAATAAAAAGAGTTCTATGGGTCCGCCTCTGGATATAAGAATATGCCATGATGAACTGAGGAATATATTTACTGATGCTGGATTCAAACCAGGAATACACATGGAGTTTGAGTATAATTACTTTGATTCCTACTATATGGAAAAATAAAGGAGGTATTATTATGAGTGAGGATAATAATGGAAACAGAAATTCAATAAAGCCGGTAAGAAACAGTATAGCACTAAAGAATGTAAAGAAACAGGTAACTGAAAAGGAAAAGCAAAAAATTAAAGGTGAAAAAGAAAACACAATATCTGAAGCACATTCATCCATAGACCCGTTCGGAATTAAGAAGCAAAAGAAAATTATCAGACAGAAAAATGAAAAAAGCGATTCAATAAATTATTTTAAGCGTTAAAGGAAATGGTGTTTCTTCGTCCCTGCATCGTCCTGGGCTGGTTGTGGTTCATATAGCTCAACCTTACCGCATGTAGTGCATTTGTATAAGGTAAAAGTCTGGGTTGTTTCTGCTAGATCATTCCAGCCTCCTAAAAACATTCCCCCTATTCCCGTATATCCTCCAACTCTAAAATTCATGTTTCCGGCCGGCTCCATTTCTCCCGAACAATCAGGTGTTGAACATTTCATAAAAATTAATATATTGAACCTATTTAATACTTTCCCAATAGGATGCTCTGTTGAACAAATATC
>DAUP01000046.1:0-2736 GCA_002505185.1 Ferroplasmaceae archaeon UBA567
ACTGTACATTTTCTTGACACCAGCATTATCTGTATTCAGGACTATTGCAGGGAGCCTCATGCCCTTATGAGTAGTTACGAATGTAGTATCGTATCTTTTGTCTATCTCCGGCTTAAATAACAGTGTGTTTCTTCCTGCAAGGATCTCGCGTTCGAGTAATTCTATTAATCGTGAGGTTTTACCCGAAAACATTGGTCCGGTGATAACTATAAGTTTGCCCATATTGATATTTTTCATAGTAATCGTATAGTTAACTTGTATAAGTTTTTGACTGGTGATCAGGAATCTCCATAATAGGTCACAGTGATGTGTTATTAAGATGATTAATTATATATTAGAAAATATTATGAGTATTGAGATAATTATGAATATACCCAGGTGAATTAATGGAGGCAGAGATAACAAATTTTAGGGAATATTATGATAATAAAATCATAACGGCGTTGATAGGAATAGAGGCGGATGTCAACCATGTTGATACAATCGGAAGGATTATAGGAGAAAACAAGAATGTGGAAGAAGTCTTTGTTGTTACAGGCGAATATGATTTAATAATAAAAGTCCGATTCCCTGATTATATAGCTCTTGAAAAGTTCATAGTTAATAACCTTAATTCAATACAGGGAATAAGGAAATCTAAAACGATGATGGTACTATCCATCATTAAGGATATCTATATGAGGTGATAGAATGGATGAAAATTTGTTTAATGAAGTTTTGGCATTGATGGATGAACTGGAAGATGATTCGTCCATACCAAGAAATGTAAGAAAAACGTCTTCCGAAGCAAAAGAGAAAATGAAGGACAATAAAGAAAGTCTTGATCTCAGGTGTGCCACTGTCATATCAGAACTTGATGATATCTCAAATGATCCAAATGTTCCATCACATGGCAGGGCTGCCATATATACTATAATCAGCAAACTAGAAGCACTTTCCAAATCTTGAATATATCCATATTATCCTGGAAGAATATGAATTTTATTATATATTAATTTTTTTTTGTATAGTTAAATATATATAACATTATAATATTATTATACGATTAAAATGACGCTTTCTGAAGAAGTTAACAAGTTGGCTAAATATCTAATGGTGTCTGACATACCGAGAAGTGTGGCATACACTTTAGTTTATATCAAAGACAAGGGAGAAATAACGTCTGTTGAGATAGAAAGGGAAACGGGATTAAGACAGCCTGAGGTATCTATTGCCATGCAATGGTTGCGAAGAAAAAACTGGATTGTGAAGAGAAACATGAAAAAGGAGGGCAAAGGTCGGCCTATACATGGCTATAAATTATCCAAAGATTTCAATGAGATACTTGAGGAGATAATAAACGAACGTGAAAAAAAGATTGATGAAATAAACAATACCATAAATCAACTGAAAAATTTTAAGGATTAAATAATCCAATTTTTATAAAAACAATTTTTAGTATATAAAAATATTAATCATATATTTACATATACAGCTATGTCATCTATTAAGGATGGGGTCATAGCAGGATTAAAATCCGGTTTTATTTACTTCATTATTGCTTCCATAGTAAATGTGATAATAATCTATATATTTTCAGGAGAACTGGCATATGCATATGGCCTACCTATTACTTCCAAAGAACTATCTCTATTATTTACTGTGTTTTCTGTTTCACAGGTACGTGACATATTCATACTGGGCATGTTTTTCGGGGTGTTTTATTCTCTTCTTCTTGCAAAGTATTTCGACATTATCCCGAGAAACACACTGAACGGAAAGATAAGATTCATGGTGCTCGCATACTGGCTTGTATTTTTTGTCATAATAACAGCATACAGTCTTGGCATAGATGGCCTATACGGGACAATATTTTATTTTGTAACATATATTGTAGTGAATTTCTTCCTTGCACTTTTATTCGGGCAGTTGCTGGAGAAATATAATTCAAGATATCTAAATCAAAATGCATAATAATAATTATCTATAATTTTTACCATAAAATGAGTATCATACCATTCATATTCTTTTTTTTCTCCGTTTTCGTAGATTACAGGGAGGTAAGGAGTTCTGACAACCAGCTGGTTTTCCTTTCCCACAGTGCATTCAACGTAATTAAGAGGCAGCCCAAGTGACCCTTTCCTGATATCATCGAAGGGATTCATGTGCGTTGTAAGTGTGTATTGATCCGATCTGCCCATAATCAACGGAATTTTAGTATATTTATTAAAAACGTCCTCAATTTTAGGATCGAAGAATGGCATTATACAATATTTTACACTATTGATATTTATTTTCTTTTCTACTATGGCAGAATAAAATATTGGGTTTCCTATTATAAAATCTGGACTATTCCTGGACATATTATTAAATTTGTTTATTGCAATGGTTCCAGAGAATGATATTGGCAGGGTTATTGAGTATATGAGCCCCAGTGGTGTTGAATGATTTATTTGTGAATAAAATATGGGCTTGCCATCAAATTTTGGCAGCCAGTAATTGATCAGGAAAGTTGGTGCTATAATATCTTTCACCCTGAAGGCCAACAACTTACCATCTATATGAAACATGATGCTGTGAGAATCTGATGTTTCTGAAATTTTGGAACTGTTATCACTGTATATAAATTCATAGAATTTCAGTACGTTTTTCCCGTATTTCACAGGTGACCGGTTCCAGATATTATTGATTATGGCTTTTCCCAGTGTCAGAAAATCATTTGGATCTGATATTATATATTTTATTCTTTCATTATTT
>DAUP01000046.1:2815-5958 GCA_002505185.1 Ferroplasmaceae archaeon UBA567
TTCAAGAGATGCTCAAGCTGATATGCCATAGAATCCACATATTTAAGCAATTTTGCGTATGTAATATATTTATCATAAAATATTATTACTGGCTTGCTTCCATTTACCTCAGCATTTTTTTGCAGAAGGGAGTATATTGACATATCCGGAATGTTTACATGGCCATTTACTGCCTCAATCATCATGATATAATCATTAAATAGGTTTAAATTTTATTATGCAAAATATTTTTTATATTGTCTATCATATCCATTATGCCATAATAATACCCATATTTTTCAAATGACATCTCGGCGCATCTTTTGTTAATAAAGGATCCCAACACCGCAGACCTGAATGGATTGACTTTTCTGGAAGCAATCCCGGCCACTATGCCGGCTAGTGCATCACCTGTACCTCCCATAGTCATGCGGCTGTTTCCCCCATATGAATATGTGGTTGTTTCACCGTTGGTGATTATATCCCTGCTTCCCTTTAATAAAATTACGATTCCGTATTTTCTGGCGGTTTCTATGGCATTTTCTTCAGTTGGTGGTAATCCGGTAAATGCAGTAAATTCTGCTTTATGAGGTGTTATTATGGCATTTCTGCCTGCAATTTTTGAGGGTTTTATAATTTTGAGGGCATCGGCATCCAGGATTAATTGCCCCGGGTAATTATTTACTGCATATTCCATTAAACTTCGTGCTTCATCTGTTTTACCCATTCCTGGGCCAATGAGCAGGGCATCTAATCCAGATATGTCAAAAACCTTATCTTTTACCGGGTAAAACATTAAACCTGGATTATATGAGAGTATTATTGATCTATTTGCATCATTTGAAAATACCTTTACAAGATCTGTTCCTGTGTTATATGCTGATAGGGATGACATGACTGCAGCACCTGAAAATTCCCAACCGGCCAGAATTCCGACGGTTCCATTCATGCCTTTATGAGATTCCGGGGTAGAAATGGGCATATAAACCATGTCCCCAGGACCGGAAATAGATTTCACATCATCTGGTATGCCTATGTCGGTAACTATAATTTTACCGCTGTTTGAAGGATTCATGCCATTTTTAATATCTGTAAATGTGATTGTATACTGGGGCTTTATTTGTATATCTGTTGGGAATCCAGAGGGAACGTCCACAGATATTATTGGTTTGCCACTTTTGTTCATTATATCAATTACACCATCATATGGTTTCCTCGGTTCACCGTTTATTCCTATTCCGAATATTGAGTCTATTATTATATCCGATTCGGAAATAATACTATCTACTGATGATATATCATAATATTGCCCCTCATATTCATTTATGGCCCTTCTGGCTTCTGGTGTTTTTAACCCATTTATCCCTTTTATTAATACAACAGAAACCCTGTATCTTTTACGGAGAAATTCACCGGAGCATATGCCGTCGCCAGCGTTATTTCCAGTACCGCATATTATGGCTATTGATTTTCCTGGAGGAACCATGCTTATTACAAAATCTGAGAGTGCTTTTCCAGCATTTTTCATAAGTTCATATGTATCTCCATAAATCCTGGCATAGTTAATATCCATACATTTTTCATCCAGATAATCCATAAAAAAAGATTATATAAGCATACTTAAATGTGACTGAGTAGCCGATAAAAATACACCAAAAATATATATCAATTCATAATATTTAATTATGTCAAGGGTAGTAATGCATGAAAGTGATAAACCATATCTGATAAAAGTTGGTGATAAAGAACTCCATCTGTGCGCATGTGGACTTTCAGAGAACAAGCCATATTGCGATGGCCATCATATGAAAACGACAGATGAAGGAAGTAAATTATACGTTTATGACCATAACGGCAACAGAATTGAAATAAGTTCTTTTTATAAGAAAGAATAATTATAAAAATTTACTTTTTTACCGCTCAGCTTGCCCGTCATTAATCATTAAATCATTTATTTATAAATATCATCACTGCGGCGGTGGAATATTATTTTATCATATATTAAATTTACAAAATTATATTAAAAGGAGTTTCTACAAACGTTGAGAATTAAAAAAATCAATAATATGGAAGGGATTTGAAAATTTATGTTAAATGATACAAAACCAACCGAATTAATAAGCTCTATCTTCCCTCTATCTCCTTTATTATGGCAAGTTTCTCCCCCGTCTTTCATCTTTGCCATTCTGCCATTATTTCCTATAGATCTCTTTCAATTCTTCTTTTAATATGTATATAACTCAATAAGATAATTTTGTCTCACTATTTATTAAGTGACTTATTATTTTTTGAATTAATTTGTAAAATTGCAACTGTTAGTACAACTGTTAGTACAACTATAAGTTCTATTACACTAAATATAGCAATGTTCCCAATTTGATGGGATAAATACGAGTCATATTTAAACATTTGGGACGAGTATGGATACGCTATTATAAGAAGCACAATAACATTTAAAATCATCAAAAAAACTAGGGATAATAAAATATATTTATCTTTTTTTGGAAGCGTTTTAGCCTTAAATTTAATGATCTGTAATAGAAGGATAACTGAAAGTGCTATATAAACAGATATGAAATAAAAATAAAAGATTATTAGTTCACCCATGTATTATCACCGTACTTGTTTTCTATATAATTTGTATAGGAGGCGAAATAACTACTGATTACGACACCTGTCAATGACCCGACCGCTACAAATGGTATAGCTGGCCATAATGTTACTAGATTCCCATTGGATAGGTGCCCATAAAATCCTATAGAAGAAGCTAGAGAACCCGCAACTGTCACCCATGGATAATAATAATCATTTTGCATGTATGTCCAGATATATTTATTCCCGCTTGGTTCATTAGCATACGTTGATTCATATAACTGAGTCATAGCATTTTCAACTTTATAAATTGCGAATCCCATTAACACTGCAACTACTCCCCCCACTATTGCTCCAACCAGACCTGCACGTGAACCTACACTTGTACCAGCTATTGCGTCTGCTACTAAATAGGCAGTAATACCAGATGCGGCAGTGCCACCTAGTAATCCACCCAACGTCATATATGATTCAAAGTTGTTGTATTGTTTCTGTGCTGTCTGTCCTGCCCATAATTCATTGAAATTATCCTGTTGACCATATGTTACGCTCCACCCGCCAAGCCACCACGG
>DAUP01000126.1 GCA_002505185.1 Ferroplasmaceae archaeon UBA567
TTTTGTTATATACTGATTTCGAAAAACCTTTATATGGAAGTGTTATACAAAATGAAAGTGGTAAAATGCAAGTTGTAAAGATCGGTGGATCAATATTGAAAAATAAGGAAGATTTACTCCTTATAAAACAAAAATTGATGGACTGCCATAGTTGCATTATTGTTACATCCGCTCTGAAGAATGTAACGAATATGTTAATAAATGCCTATGAGACAAAAAACACAGGGATTATTGATAATATTTACAACATGCATATTAACACAATAAATGTTAACCCAGAAACTGCTAAAATCCTCATGAAATACAGAGATAAATTGAGGGACCTCGTCCTGAGGGAACATTCTTTGTCTTTGCGGGATAATATAATATCATATGGGGAGAGAATGGCAACTGTCCTGCTGTATAATTTCTTTAAGGACAATGGATTCAATGCCTCTTATATAATAGATCCATTGCTGGTTACGGATGATGTTTTCAGCAATTCTAACTGCATTATGGATAAAACGGCTAAGAAGATTATGAATACTGTTTTAGGTGATTTTACCATAGTACCAGGATTTTATGGTGCCACAGAAGATGGGCAGATTACAACCGTAGGCCGTGGTGGCAGTGATTATACTGCCATGGTATTTGCATCGGTGCTCAATTGTGATGTAAGGATAATAACCGATGTTCCGGGAATAATGACTTCCGATCCAAGGGTATTCGAAAATTCCAGAACTCTTCCAGAGGTTTCCATGAGTGAAGTTCTTAAAATGTCCCATTTCGGCGTAAAAAATTTTAATTACAAAACCTTTGTTCCCGTACTTGGAATGGATATAAACATAACTGTGGAATCACTATATGAGGAAGGCATAACGAGAATAACCAAAAAACCAGTGAACAGCGTCAAATGCGTGGCACTCACTGGCTATGGCAATGACAGCGGTAAAAACATGCTGGTCTTTATAGGGCATGGGCTCTCTGATCCAGATATAAGCGGTAATATAATTTCTGCAATAGGTCAGGAACATCTGTACCACATGGATGGCCTTTCACTGTCACTCCTTGTTGATGATGACCTGATAAACAACAAAAGATGCTTCCAGGAGGCACCTCTATGGATAAAATAAGGGTTTCGCTTCTGGGATCTACTGGCATGGTAGGCCAGAAAATGATAAGGCTTCTGGAGAATCATCCATACATTGAACTGGTTAAGCTGAGTGCATCTGATTCAAGAATAGGAAAAAAATATTCAGAAACAGTTAGCTGGATAGAGCAGGGTGGCATACCTGAAAAATTCCGTGATATGAGGCTTGTATCTTCATCTCCTGAGGATAATAGGGATGTGGACTACGTACTTTCTGCCCTTCCACCTGAGGCTGCGGAACCTGCGGAAATTCAACTGGTAAAAAATGGAATAAATGTCATATCAAATGCCTCGCCATACCGCCTTTCAAAGGATATACCACTTATAAATCCTGAACTTAATTTTGAACATCTAAGAATACTTGAAGGAAAGGACACAAAATTTGTTAAAAACCCAAATTGCACATCTGCCATAATGGCCATGCCAATAGGCGAGATACTTGGACTTGACTATGAACGGATTTTTCTGGTTTCAATGCAGGCAATTAGCGGTGCTGGATTTACTGGACTGCCCTATATGTCCATTGATGATAATATAATACCATATATCCATGGAGAGGAGGAAAAGATACCTGCAGAGATATCAAAGATGTATGGCATGGCAGAAAATGGAGAAATAAATAGCAGAAAAATCAGGATGTCTGTAACATCGGTAAGAGTTCCTGTTAAGGTAGGGCACATGGGTATACTGAATGTGGAGTTGAAAAGCAGGCCGGATATTGAAAACCTGATTGCAAGAATCAAAAATTTTTCACCACTCCGTGGATTCACTGGACTGTACAATGCACCGAAACATCCCATAGTTGTACATGACGAAGAGGACAGGCCTCAGAATGCCATAGACACATACAATGGCATGGAAGTCCATATAGGCAGAATTTCCTATAATGACGGGAACCTGAGAATGGTAATCCTTGGAAACAATCTTGTAAGGGGAGCTGCAGGAATTACCATACTTACCCTTGAAACTATGAAGCAGATGAATTTAATTTGATTTTATATAATTTATAACAGACATAATATTCCCACCTAAAGTTATTTTAGATATTTTTGAAAGTGCCTTGCTGTCACTGTTGAAAGCTATAAAGTTGTTCACAGCCCTGTACATCGAGTAATCCGATTCCGAATCACCAACGGCAATGCATTCCTCCGGTGAAACATTATATTTTTCCATTACTTTTTTCATGACTGTGTCCTTTTTTAAAGGATTAACCTGAACTTCTCCATCAGGGATAATCTTGCCTGTGCTGTCTAAAAAAATCCCATTGGCATATGCTTCATCGATGCCAAAATCTTTCACCAGCCTTTCTGCAAGCCATAAAATACCACCGGAAACGATTACGGACATAATACCCTTTCTTTTCAGGTATGATATGGCATTTTCAAGCCCGGGCATTGGTTCTATTTCATCCAGTATTTTTTTGATATCATCGTATCTTATTCCTGGATATTTCTCTATCCATGCCCTGATATCCCTGATAAAAAAATCCTCATATGACAGTTTTCCGTCCATATACTTAAGAAAGTTCTCCCTGTTATTTATTCCCAGTCTATTGTTGACATAGAACCAGCTGCTTTTCTCCGCAGTAAGAACACCATCCATATCAAAGAAAATTATTTTTATCATTTCAGTAAGTCCTGGAAAAGGAAGATATTTTCCCCGGCTTTCCACATACAATGCATGGCCCTGTTAAATCAATATTTCTTATTGCCCCAAGTGCAACCTTTTCAGATATTTTTTCTATTTTGTCAGAACATTCCCTTGCCCCGCACCAGTATGCCATTATCATTTTATCTTCATTTATTTTTTCCATACTGTCAATAAAAAGTGTGTTGGCTTTATAAAATTCAGAGGCCTTAGCCTGAATGTCAGAATTAACTTCCTGGAGGTATTCATACATATCTCTGATATCCTCTAATTCTGCTCTTATCTTTTTCTTCCTTGTCCTTAATGATATGGTCACAGTTTTTTCTGCAACTTCCCTTTTTCCTATTTCAATTCTTACAGGAACTCCCTTCATTTCCCAGTCATTGAATTTATATCCTGGTGTATAATCGCTCCTATCGACCTTACACCTTATTCCTATTTCCCTTAATTTTGACTGTATATTGTCTGAATATTCCAGAATTTCATCATAATTATCTCCAGGTATGGGAACTATTATTACCTGTACAGGCGCAAGTTTATATGGCAATACCAGACCCCTGTCGTCACCGTGGATTCCTATTACTGCAGCCATCAGGCGTTCACTGAGGCCGAATGTGGTCTGTGAAACATAGTTCATATCACCCTTCTCATCCAGATATTTGATCCCATAATTCTTTGCAAAATTTTCACCGTACTCATGTATTGTACCGATCTGCAGGGAACGATATCCGGGCATTGGTGTATCAAATGCCACTGAATACATAGCTCCGGGAAATTTGTCCCAGTCAGGCCTTATGTCCATGGAAAAATTAATACACAGATCATTTGAAAGCCTTTCCATTATTTTTAAATAATCATCCATCTGCCTTTCAGCATCATCAAAATCCCTGTGTGCCGTATGAGCCTCATAAAAGTGGATTTCCCTGACCCGTATGAATGATCTGGTATGCTTTGTTTCGTAACGGTACACATTCACTATCTGGAATATCCTGAATGGAAGGTCCGTATGTGACCTTATCCATAAAGGAAACATGGTATACATTGCCGCCTCGCTTGTTGGCCTAAGTGCCAGATCTATGTCCAGTGGAGTTGTGCCACCTTTGGTAACCCAGTATATTTCATTTTCAAAGCCCTTTACATGCTCAAATTCCACTTCGAGCTGTTCTCTTGATATTAATACAGGAAAACTTACCTCTTCTATTCCACTGTCACCGGAATATTCTCTCAGAAGCGAATCTATTGAATGCATTATTTTAAGCCCGTAGGGCAGCCAGACATTCATTCCTTTGATATTATAACGTTTGTCGCTTAATTTTGCAATGTCTATAATTTCGTTGTACCATTCACTGAAATTAGTTTTATTATTTTCCATCTGACATTTATCTTTAACCATTATATATTATTTTTTAACCTGGGTCTCTGTCAGGAGATAAGTATTTATCCATGCATATATGTATAAAATTATAAGTCCTACCGTGAATGCTACTATGGAATAAACAAAAATCTCCAGTTTTGTAACGCTGTATATCATATAATCTGAAAAGGTTGAAATCCCAGTGGGAAAAACATATGCCCAGACTGCCATGGATTGCCTTTGCCGGATGTGTGTGATTGCTACTGCCCCTGAAACAAGAAACAGGAACAGGTCAAACCCCCATAACATGACTGATGTGTTTACTGCAAAATTTAGAGGAACATAGAATATGCCTATGTAATTAAACTGCGGCATAAACATGATATTTATTATGAGCATACTTAAGGCACCCACAGGAATCATTGCTGTCGGGGCAGTTTGAAGATAATTTTGCCGGTCACTTATATGTGATATATAGGCTGATATTCCCACAAAGAGAAACTGGAAAAAGGAAATGCCAAAGGCAATCATTACCATAAAATAAACTGTACGGAGTATACTGAGGCTGTAATACTTAGACATTGGTGGAGTCAACATGACAGAAGATAATATTATGTTCGCGCTCATGACTATGGAGGGGACAAGGATGGCATATGTTACTCTGCCGAAACTATATTTATTGGTATATAGATTATAATTTAGGACTATGTTGATCAAAATTACTACAGTGTAAAAAAACAGGAAAAGGTAATAGAAAAGATATGCCACAGATCCATTTAATCCTACATATGAAGTATAGAAGAATGCAAAGGCATAATAAAGCACTCCAAGGAATGCAATAAAGCTAAATTTTGTAATATCTTTATAATCTTCCATTATGAGATTTTTATTCTTTATATACCGGAAAANNCCAACTTCAAACAGAAACTTGCTGTGAAATACCAGGTAAATTATAAAGAAAGCCAGAGAAATAGATAATGTACCCAGCACCACGGGAAACCAGCCCGAATCCAATCCCTTATATGCCATTGACAAGGTTATAACCATATTATTAATAATTTAATCTGTTACTGTGTGTTTTTTGCCCCCGTTTTCCAGAAACACTGTATATATAATATCTGCTGCGATAATGAAAAAAATATTTTATTAGTAAAGGTTTTTATAGGATAATTCTTTTATATTTTTATGAGAATAGCAGGGTTTATTTCCGATCAGTTGACAGAGAATCCAGTAAAGGTAAATTACACATGGTATGACAAATCCAGCGGAATAGTGCAGTGGAATTTTGAAAATATGGGAAGCACTACTAGGTCGTTTATACTCTTAAGAGGCATAGAGGAAAATCATAAGGTTTCAGAGATATATGCATTCGGTAACGCATTCTATCCACTATATTATAAGAATTTTAATGTTGATTTTATAACAAAACCAGAGGCTCTGGTAAATGTTTCCCCAAAGGCCAATAACGCTCCTCTTGCAGTAATTGAAAATTCTGATTCTACATTGCTTGTTGCTTTTCTTTACACCCTATCAGGAGGAAGTAGATATTCCGTACTGGAAGGTGGCTGGAAGGGAATGGAACCGGGAGGAATAAAAATTGTGCTGGCAAAATATGCCATGACAGAAAACTTCAGCATAAAATATGATGAAAAACAATGCACCCTGTATAATGAAGAGTCTAAAACAGATTATGGATGCCCGGAAAACCCCTTTACAGTAAGGAGCGCATTAATGAAGATAAATAACAGCATAAAGCCACTATTCAATGACAGAATATCAGTAATTAATGATGGAAAAGACGGTCAAATGCTTTAGTACTTGCTATAATCATGAAAATGAAATGGGTATTATGAAGCGTTGCAGTGCCTGCTTGATCAATATCTTTATAGCGCATATACAAAAATCACTTTTACTGGATAGCCTATTAGGTCAAAAACACACCTATGCATGGTATTTTAACTCATAAATTAACAATAAAAATATATGCAACAATTGCCGGTATCGAATTTAGGAAAGGAATAATCTGTTTCAGTTTTTTANNCTATATTTTTGTCGAAATCCTGGTAGAAATCGTAGTTTATGACTTCATACTGCTCCTTTCTGGTCATCATGTTGTTTATAATTCCTTCCTGTGTGCCCTGAACCTTTAATGCTTCCAGTGCATCGTCCATGGCCTTGGCTGCTATTCTAAATAGAGTTACCGGAAATATAACAAAGCGGTATCCCATTTCCTGAAATTCTGAGGCCTTTATAAATGGAGTTTTTCCGAATTCTGTCATATTTGCCAGCAGTGGAAAATCAGTATTCTCCGCAAAATACCTGAATTCCTCACGATCTGTAAGTGCCTCTGGGAATACAATGTCTGCACCCTCCTTAACGTATGTTTTTGCCCTTTCCAGTGCATCATCCATTCCGGTGACTGCCCTTGCATCGGTCCTTGCAATTATCAAGGAATCTTTTCTTGCGGCACTGGCAGCCCGGATCTTTTCTACCATATTGTCCTTCGACACTACTTCCTTCCCATTGAGGTGCCCACATCTCTTGGGTGAAACCTGGTCCTCTATCTGTATTGCCGATGCACCGGCTTCTTCGAGAAGTTTTACTGTTCTGTATACGCTCAATGTTTCTCCGAAGCCCGTGTCTGCGTCAACTATTATTGGTATATCAGTAATTTCATGAATGCTTCTTACCATGCCTGCAAGTTCTGTGAGCGTAATTACCCCCAGATCAGGAAGGCCCATGGAAGCTGTTAAACCTCCACCGGAGAGATATACTGCCTTGAAGCCCTTTCTCCCTGCAAGTAATGCGGAAAAAGGATTGTAAACACCGGGAACAGATAAAAATTTATTATTAAGAAGATCAGACAAGTTCGACCACCTCTCTGTCCTCCATTGTCCACATATCCTCCAGTGTGTCAGTAATTCCTGTTAACCTTACAAACTTTGATTCTATCTCCCGGTCTGTCATGGGATTCCTGTAATGCCCTTTTGGAATTTCAATCTCGCTTTCTAATGTTTTTCCCCTGCACTTTACCTCCAGCCTGATGGGAAGTTTTTCCGGATACTGTGCTGTGTACTCCTTAAGTTCGGTTATATGTATCTTATCCATTAATGCAATAATCTGTTTGTTTCTTATATCGTTGTAGTTATTTACCCAGAAATCCTTATTTACTAATGTCGAGGCTATAATGAATGGAAGGCTGTGGTCAGCTGTTTCCTTGTTGGTGGGATGCCATTTTTCCTTATCTGCAAGTATGGAAACCGCAGCCTCGTATGTATAAACTTCAATGGAATCTATGTTATTCATATCCAGGTCATTGACTAACTTCATGGATCCTTCCACAGCTGCCATGGCATGGTATTCAACTGGAAATTTCTTTACATACGTACGCATAATGCCATCGACCCTTTTACCCTCAAGTTTTGAGAAATCCATATCTGGTGCAACTATGTTCTTAAATCCCATTTTCCCTGACAGTGGCTCTGATGGGGCTGTGAAGCCATAAAGCGTGGCAAGTGCACCAAATACCGAATTTCTTGCACTGTTTGCTGCAGCCCC
>DAUP01000049.1 GCA_002505185.1 Ferroplasmaceae archaeon UBA567
CATCATAATATCCTAAGAATTTCTCAAAGGCCTTAATTGGATAACTGTACCCAATGGAAATTTTATCAGGTTCCAATTCTGGATTGTAATTCTCAAGCTGCCTGTATAAACCCTTTTCAATTAATTTTCGTTTTATGTTTTCCCCTTCAAATTTATAGTCCATATAACCTTATAATATCATAAATTAAAAACTTCACATAAAACCCATCCATAGTAGAAGTATGCCTATGAACTCAGCATAATAAAGAAAGACAGGTATGGCCGCAATATACAGGGTTCCGGCTATGGCGACTATTATAACTCCAGCAATAATGCTCAATAGCTTCTTGCTGTGGAATTTTTTGTAGCTTATTGCAGCAATAAGAATTATAAATACTGCAGCAGGGAATGTAACAAATGATGATGATATCACAATACTTAATGGTAGAATGCCGAATACTATGTGATGGTCTATTACATTTCCAATTGGATAGATAATAAGTGTGACAATAAGAAAAATTGTGGCCAAAATAGAATATAGGTAATAATAATTTAGAAATTTCCTATTTCCATACAGTGCAAAGGAACCCAGCGCAAGGAATTGTACGAGGACTGCAACAAGGAATAGATAGGAATCAATAAGAAATCTTGAATATATATTGTTTGCCATAATTATTTCGAGCAATACCGCTAAGGTGAACACAATAAGCCCGGCAGACCAGTACAATAAGTTCAATTGCTTTTTTGCCATGTATTTTCTTAAAATGAAGAATGTTAGACCTGCGCTCAGGATGAATATAACAATGGTAGAAAAGGTTACAAATGATTCTGAAACAACTGAAACCATACATCTGCATATTAAATTATAATATAAATATAATCAATAATTGTTATGTTCCTGTTTAATATTTTTGGCCTCTGAAAAGACAACTTTGCCTGACATCAAATTTTCCTCGTTTAACCGTTGCTCCCTTGCATCGGAATAGTAAGAAGTATTAAAACTTGAGACAATATCTTCACTTTTCGAAGTAACAGTATTTGTTCTGACTCCACCTTCCTCACTTCTGGGATACACTATTATCGAATCACCCTGAAAATCATCTGAGATAGAGTTTACTGATATAATAGGTATCCTATTTTCCAGAGACCTTGTTTCAACGTATAGATGCCATTCTCTGTGGAAGTCGCTTCTTATAAGTGAAGGATTGAATATTATATCACAGTGGTTTCTGAATAAGTATCTAGGGTAATCAGGAAAATCGAGGTCATAACAAACAAGTATGCCTATTCTCAGGCCCTCAATATCGAATATTTTAATGGTATTTCCTGGTGTGTATTTTGAACTTTCAGCCCTGTATAAATTGATCTTGTCCTGCCAGCCAGCTATTTCACCATTATGAAGTAAAAATGATCTGTTATAAAGAGACCTTTCATTATAAGAGATGCTTCCTAGAATTATTGTATTTTTTATTTTTATTGATTCTAGAATCTTATTCAAGGAATCCTCATTTACCCTGGTTGTTATAAATTTTTCAGGAAACACCAGAATTTCATTATCGCCAACCTTAAGCGAGGAGAGATATTCTAATGCATTTTCTAAAGGCATTCTCGGTGATTGTATTCCCCTTATGCTGATATCCATATTTTTTGATATTGGCACATTATTTTAATCTTTATGGTTTAGAAATTTCCTAAATTGTATTGCGTCATCCCTGGTGTCAATATCTATAAGGATGTTGCTACTTATCTCCATACCTGAAAAATCATTACTGTGCCTTAAGACTATTGACTTGGCTCCCTTATCGCCCTTAAGTTCAAAAATTTCTTCAAAATATTGTCTGGAAAATATGACGGGGCTTATTATGGTTCCATTATTTATAAATCCTGATATTCCTTTCCCGGAGGATTTATAATATTCTATGAGGCTATTCAAGGCACTGGGATCTAAAAGTGGCATATCGCCAGGTATTATCATTGCAGCATCACTGTTAGGAGAGATATTCTCTATCCCATGAACAATAGATGTTGACATCCCTTTTTCAAAATCTTTATTCCAGACTGTTTTGAATCCCTTATCTATGGAATATTTCTCTATTTCTTTATTTCTCAGAACTATTATGCGTTCCTGAAAATTCGAGTTGGAAACATTGTCGATAATATATGAGATAATGGGTTTTAAATTTACTTTATATAACAATTTGTTTGAATTGAATCGTATGGATTTCCCCGATGCCAGAATAATGGCGGAAACATTTACCATCTTATAAACCCATTAATATTACGGATATAATTTTTATCAAGAATACATCTTTTTGATAACTATGTTCTTTATTTACTTCAAAAAATCTATATCTATATATTTGGATTTTCGCCTTATAAATTCAATGTTTGTATCGGGGGAATATTTATATATTTTTTTAAATATTTTAACATATAGAAATATAATGGTAAAAGTCCAATAATAACGTTTTCTAACTTTCGCATTTCGCATAAAAAATACAAGATTCCTTATATTATTGCATCCAACACCTATCAAAACATCCTGTGCAAGTCTCAGCTTTCTTTTATAATATCCTATACTACTAGCATATCTTTTCTCCCTATCAAAAGTGACATTTTCATTTTCCAATATTTTGATATCCTTTGAGGGATAAGTGAGTTTATATCCAAGGCTAATAAATCTTGCTTCGCGCTCAACATCCTCTGCAGCCATAAGATCCTTCCATGGTACGGCATGATTAACATCGTAATAGCATAGATGATTGTCCAGAAAAACTGTGTTATGGTCTATGTTTGAATATGCATATTCTATTAAATCCGCAAATGATTCACTATA
>DAUP01000005.1:0-1378 GCA_002505185.1 Ferroplasmaceae archaeon UBA567
GCAGATTTGGCAAGAATTGACCATTCTAGAGTGGACGCAGCTGTTGGGCCGGTATATGTGGATGGTGCAGAAAAGGGTGATGCATTAAAAATCAAAATAGAGAGCATCGAAACTGGAACGTGGGGGTGGAGCGCCATGATGAAGGATTTTGGATCCCTGAGCAATATGTTTGGGGAGAAACTCATAATATGGGAACTCCGTGATAATAAGGCAAAAAGCATCACAGAGGATTTCCTGAATGATGTGACTGTCCCACTAAATCCATTTCTAGGAATCATAGGAACAGCACCGGAAGATGGAGAATACGGCATGATACCACCGCAGACCTTCGGAGGGAATATGGACAATAGATTCCTCAGGGCGGGTTCGACACTCTATCTTCCCGTAAATGTTCCCGGCGCCCTGATATCATTTTCGGATCCACATGCGACCCAGGGTGATGGAGAGGTTTGCGGAACTGCAATAGAGACTTCCTGCACAGCCGTTGTTACAATAGAGCTTATAAAAAATAAAAGGGTAAAATACCCCAGAATTGAATCCATGGAGTCCATGAAATCAGATTGTATAGTTTCCATGGGAATAGGAGACAGTATGGAAGAATCTGCAAGGACGGCAATAATGGAGATGATTGATATCCTGTCAGAGTATGGATTTTCCAGGGAAGAGTCCTATATACTGTGCAGTGTAGCCGGAAACCTGAGAATTTCTGAGATGGTTGACATGCCAAATTTTGTTGTTTCCCTGGCAATGGATAAAAGTATAATTGAGAANNCCAAAAAGGAAACTTGGGTATACAGTATATCTATAGTTCGGAATGGATTGTATGTGTTAATCAAGTACGTAGAACTAGGGACAGCCACAAAACATTATAACTGATTACATTATCATTATTTATGTTATTTTCAGAAGTCAGCAGCAAATTTATGAAAATGGAAGCTACAACTAAAAGGCTGGAGCTTACATCCATACTTGGTTCATTGCTGGAGGATGCAGGAGATGACCTCAAGGAATTAGTGTATCTCATTCAGGGAAAACTTGCCCCAGACTATGAGGGAGTGCAATTCGGGGTTTCCGTTAAACTTATTGTCAAGTCCCTTGCCAGTGTGTCAGGGCTCAGCGAGGAGNNCAGAAGGCACTTTTTAATGAAGAACTTACAGTGCATTATGTCTACACTAAACTTCTTGAACTTGCAAAATCTTCAGGATCTGGAAGTGTGAAGGGAAAAACCGGCATATATGCCGATCTCATGGTAAACTCACATCCTGATGATATCCGGTATATTACCAGAATAATAATGGGAAAATTAAGGCTTGGAGTTGCCGATTCTACCATTCTTGACTCACTTGTACATGCCTTCTCCAGCAAGGAATACGCAGAT
>DAUP01000005.1:1423-4243 GCA_002505185.1 Ferroplasmaceae archaeon UBA567
GGGAAAAGATGGGGCATCAGGCATCCTATGAATACAAATATGACGGGTTAAGAACGGAACTGCACAAGAAGGGAAAAACAATAAAAATTTTTTCGAGGGGGCTAGAGGAAACTACAGAAAATTTTCCAGATATAGTAAATAATTTCAGAAAAACCTATTCATTTGATTCTATAATAATTGATGGCGAATCTGTTCCTTATAACCCTGACACTGGCGAATTATTTCCATTTCAGATGGTTTCCAAAAGAAGGGGCAGGAAATATCAGCTTGTGGAGAAATCCACAGAAATACCACTGGTTATGTTTATTTTTGACATACTTGAACTTAATGGGAAATCCCTTGTGAATATGCCGTACCAGGAAAGAAGAAAAATCCTGGAAGACAATTTTAAGGACAATGAATATTTCAGGGTTGCCACAAGGCTTGTTTCTGATGATCCCAGAGAGATCAATAAATTCTTTGAAAAAAGCATAGAGGATGGATGTGAGGGGGTAGTGGCCAAGAACATCTCTCCGGAATCCGTTTACCGTGCCGGGGCCAGGGGCTGGCTATGGATAAAATTCAAGAGGGATTATCAGAAGGAACTTGCGGATTCAATGGATCTGGTAGTAATAGGTGCATTCAACGGCCATGGGCGGAGAGCGGGAACCTATGGCGCACTTCTCATGGCATCCTATAATGATGAAACTCATGCCTATGAGTCTTTCACTAAACTGGGAACTGGATTTAGCGATGAGGTCTTATTCTCATTTCCCAAAATGTTCTCCGATCTTATTATGGGCCACAAGCCTGCTATGGTTGAAACAAAAATGGAGCCGGATATCTGGATATATCCCCAGATAGTCATGGAAATCCAAGGAGCTGAAATTACTGTCAGCCCTGTGCATACATGTGCACTTGGAGTTATAGAAAAAGATTCAGGCCTTGCGTTGAGGTTCCCCCGCCTTGTAAAAATACGTGATGATAAAACTGCGGAAGAGTCCACGACCACAAATGAAATTATAGAATTATATAAAATGCAGAAAAAAACAAAATAGATTTATGAAGAATGTTTATTCTTCGTTGTCTTCATTTCTGTTATAATTGCTTCTTCTGTTATTATTTCCGTATCCACGGTTGCTCTCTCCACGGTTTCCCTGATTTCCGTATCTGTTATTGTAATTATTGTACTGGTATTCGTATTCCTTCTCACTCATGTCCAGTTCTTCATTTGGTTCAATTCCCTCTTCAGCCTCAGCCATGGATCCGTATTTGCCAACATTCAATCTCATGTGGCCTCTCAGCAATGAAATATAACCGTTATCGATTTTAAGAGTTTCTCCATCCCTTATATCTTTAACCTGATCATCCCACAGCGTCAGGGTTATTTTACCTGTATCATCAGCTACAACAACCTCACTGACTGATTTGTCTTCTCCGAATCTGGTTTTTATCTCTTTTGGCTCTCCTAGTACTACTACCTTTCCTATAACGTTAACACGTCTTGAGGAAGGGGTTAAATCCTTAATTTTGGTTATTTCGTCCATATTATTACTTCCTTTAATCCTTTCGGACTCATAATAATATTTAACGCGTATTTAAACATGCGTATTTTAAAAATATTGGTGTTATATTCTGCAGTATCTCAGAACTGATTTTTTTATACAGCGTTGGCTATCAATGGCTGGAGAGAGTGGGAAAAAAGAGTACCATACAGCCACAATTCAGGATTATTTGCCGGTTCGTTCCTTTCTCTCCTCGTTGTTCAACATTGCTGTGCATGTTTCATTCAGTTCCATTTGATACCTTTTAAAACTTCCCTTTCTAGGTATAAACTTGTGAAAACAGTTATTATCAAGCATAAATTCCATATTGTGTTGGTAGTGTTATCTCCCTTGACCTTAATATAAAAGCTACTGCATTCAGATTCATGATAGTCACTTATGCCAATCTTCCAGTTGCTAATATTGTTAAAGGATACAATGACCTATGGAATATGACGGCTTCCATACTACCTAGTGCTTTTTAAACAATAGAGGAAGCAGGAATAACCTCGTTTTTCGGAGAGCTTCCATACTACCTAGTGCTTTTTAAACTTATCTTTTAAGGCTAATATAATAGGGCAGTATGATAACTTCCATACTACCTAGTGCTTTTTAAACAAAAGGTATCCTTGGACACGGAAAAGGGAATGCGACCTTCAACACTTCCATACTACCTAGTGCTTTTTAAACGAAACTACAGGATCACACACAATACGAATTCTATATCCGCTTCCATACTACCTAGTGCTTTTTAAACATAGGGTCATCGTTAAAATCAGGAACTTAAAAGAAAGCTTCCATACTACCTAGTGCTTTTTAAACTAGGTGCAGGAACGGTTGGATATAATAATATAATGGATTTTTTCGACTTCCATACTACCTAGTGCTTTTTAAACAAAATTAAAGAGGAAGCCAAAGCCCAGCATCTCACAACATCACTTCCATACTACCTAGTGCTTTTTAAACCCAGACAAGCACTCAGAGGACTTCCTTATTGACCATATGGACATCTTCCATACTACCTAGTGCTTTTTAAACCTCAGTATAATGTGGCGATAGATAATACTATTCGTTTTCTCTTACTTCCATACTACCTAGTGCTTTTTAAACGCAATTTATCAATTCGGCTGCTGAACAGGTTGCTGAATTACTTCCATACTACCTAGTGCTTTTTAAACCTCGGACGCGTTTCATAAATGGTCAATTCAAACTCATACTTCCATACTACCTAGTGCTTTTTAAACAAAAAAGAGTGATAACATGGAATACGTAAAAATGACTTCCATACTACCTAGTG
>DAUP01000022.1 GCA_002505185.1 Ferroplasmaceae archaeon UBA567
TAAATTACCAGTATAATCGCTATGGCACCTATAAGGTAATCCATCATGGCAAGTCGATCCATGAAGTTTGCATTTTTATCTTATATATTAACTTTTATTAACTGTATTGAAATTTTTGTTTCTGTGAGACAGATACTAAGTTTTCAGAGAAAATAATTAATATATACCTGTAGAATGTTTCTCTATGGATACGGAAGAGTACATTATTAAAATGAGGGAATATTTCCATGAAAACCCTGAACTGAGCTTCAAGGAATACAGAACAGCCGACAGGATAGAAGAGGAATTAAAAATTATGGGCTTAGAACCTAAAAGAATTACTGAAACTGGTATAATAGCTGATATAAAGGGAAACGGGAAAAAAACCGTTGCAATAAGGGCAGATATGGATGCTCTGCCTGTTACTGAAGAAAACCAGACCGGTTATATATCCAGAAACGAGGGAGTCATGCATGCGTGCGGGCATGATACCCATATGGCAATGCTTCTTGGTGCAGCAAAAATGATGATAGAAGAAAAAGAAAAGTTAAAGGGAAACATAAGATTGATTTTCCAGCCTGCTGAGGAACTGCCACCCGGCGGTGCCATTGAGATGATAAAAAACGGTGCACTGGATAATGTTGATTTCATAATAGGGCAGCACATCTGGGGTTTATTCCCCGCAGGGATGGTAGCCATATATTATAAGGACATGATGGCAAATGCAGACGAATTTTATATAAAAATACATGGGAAGGGTGGCCATGGGTCTGCACCGCAGGATTCTGTAGATGCGGTATATATAACTGCACATCTTATTGAAATGCTGAATACCATTGTTTCAAGGGAAATTGATCCACAGGAACCGGCAGTAATAACTACCGGAACAGTGAATGCAGGCTACAGATATAACATAATAGCAGCACATTCTGAACTTGCCGGAACTGTCAGAACCTTCAGCGTAGAGGTTCAGGAAAAGATAATAAAAAGAATCAGAGACATACTGGAAGGCCTGAAATCTATTTATGGCATTGAATACGAATATGAATACATCAAGGGATATCCCGTGCTTATAAATAACGAGAATATAGCCATGGATATAGAACAGGCAGCTGAAAAATTAGTTGGAAAGGATCATATCGTGCATCCAAAGCCCAATATGGGTGGGGAGGACTTTGCGTATTTTCTTCAGAAAGTTCCAGGAGCCTATTACATTCTTGGAGGCGGAAATATTCAAAAGGGAATAAATTCCGCTAACCATTCTCCAACATTTGATGTGGACGAGAGTGTACTTTACACAGGGGCAAAGGTGTTAAAGGAAGCGGCTATGTACATACTCAATAAGGAAATAAAATAAACTGTTTTTATTTTATTATTTTTTTATCCCAAACTATTTATGGCCCAGACAATTCTACATTATGAGCTTTAAATCCGAACTTACAATAGATGTTATAGACACACATACGGAAGGCGAACCCACAAGAATTATGTTCTGGAATAATATACCAAGAAATTTAAAGGATGCACTTTCTGTAAGAAAGTATTTCATTGAACATTATGATTACATAAGGAAAACCCTGCTTCTGGAACCAAGGGGGCATAAGGATCAGTTTGGTGCCATATTGCTTCCACCAGTAAACACGGAAAGTGATTATACTATTATTTTCCCTACTACAGAATCCTATCTGGATATGTGCGGCCATGCCACAATTGGTGTGAGTATGGCACTGGTTGCACTGGGATATGTTCCATTTGAAGGCAATGAAAAAACAATCATATATGACACAGTGGCAGGAACCGTAAAGGCAAGGGTAAAAATAGAAAATGGAGAACCGGTATCAGTTTCAATAATAGATGTAAAATCATACTTTGTCAAACAGATAGATATAGACATAAACGGGAAACCAGTAAAAGTAAATCTTTCATACGGTGGAAATTTCTATGCTATTGTAAATTCTGATGATTTAGGAGTTGATGTGGAACCTGAAAACATAGACAAATTGCTGGCTTATGGAAAGGTCATAAGGGCAAAATCCTATGAAATATTGAAAGAAATATATCCTGACAATAAGAAAAACTTCTATCCACTGGCTATGATCACTGACAGTAAGCATGATTACCGTGCAATTGTTACATTCTCCGTGAACAGTTATGACAGGTCCCCATGCGGCACGGGAACCGCTGCAAGGGCTGCCCTGCTCGTGCATGAGGGTAAACTCGCCCTGGACGGACAGTATGTGAATGAATCAATTATAAGGACAAAATTTTCATGTAAGATAATATCCTCAGAAACTGTAAATGGCAACATTGTCATAGTACCTGAAATTACTGGAAGGGCATGGGTAACACAGCTATGCAAAATAGTGGTTGATCCATCAGACCCGCTGAAACATGGATTTTTGGTCCAGTGAATATATAAATGGCATTCAATAAATTTATGTACTTTTATCCAATAAATTATTATAAATGGCTAAAACAATCTATGTTTATTTGAACAACAAAATTACAGGTCCTAACGGGTATGCCGTGGAGATTGTCAAATCCCAGAATGGTAAGTATATAACTGTAGAAGGAAGTGATAACATAACACTGGAATATAAAGAAGGCAGGTATATTATAAGCCATAATTTCATAGAGGAAGGATATCTTCAAAAAAATTCAATTATGGACTACCGTGGAACGCACTTCAGTGTGGATAAAAATGGAATAAAAAACTTTAAAAAGCAAAAAATTAATTTTTCCATCTATTCTGGGAATAAAGAAATTGCCTACATAAATACGTTCAAGAATAGCCTTAACATCGGTATTGAAGATACAGATTATGTTGCACCTGTGATAATTTATATTTCAGTTCTCTCCAGAAGATTGAAAACAAAATTTGGGCGTATCTATCTTAGGGGCAAAGCAATGTCTATCGCAGGGTCATCCCTATACGGTTTAACTGGTATATTCTCCATGATGAGAGTTGGGATTAATCCGTTTATTATTTTTGCCGTGACCGTATCATCTGTAGTGGTATTTACCGTTGTTATAGCCCTGATATCCAA
>DAUP01000012.1:0-3040 GCA_002505185.1 Ferroplasmaceae archaeon UBA567
AGTATGGAAATTCGTTTATAGGTGGGCCTGCACCCTATGTATCAGACCTTCTTGGAACTATAGGGTATGCACTTTATCCTGTGTTCACCCTTATTTTTATTCTTATCGCCCTGGGCGTTATTTATAAATCCAAGGAAACAGACAAAATGTCACTGGAGGAGCCGGACAGTGCGTATATAGAATATTAATAATGAGGGGTTAACTGCCCCTCAGTTTATTTGTATGCTTTGTATGTTATTTATAATTTTTGCACCAGAATAATAGGATATTATACCATTATATGTGGGAAGAAATTTATTGTCATTTTTATCTATGATATACATCTTTGAAACAGGTTTTATTTTGGATGAGATCTCCTTAAGGTTCTCTTTTGGATTCCCGGGGAAAACGTTGCCTCTGCCATCCGTGATAAGGAGTGAAACGGTCATAAGTTTCTCATAGGAGGATAGTTTATAAATTTCATTCAGAGCATCATATAAGGGTGTTTTTCCTCCACTGGAGATATTATCTATATGGTTTTTCAGTGCAGTAAAATTCCTGGAAAAATTCATTAGCAGATCAGATCCAGTTCCAGAGAATTTTATGAGTGCAACCCTACTCCTTATAAGATATAGTTTTTTTAGGAGCATCTCGGAAAATTCTTTGGCTATTTCTATCCTGGAACTGAAATTCATTGATCTGCTGGAATCTATAGCTATAATGAACGGAACCGATCCCCTGGAGTACGAATTCCTCATGACTATTGTTTTGTCATTTATCATCCTGAAGCCAGATGTCCAGGTATTCAAAAGGGATGACCTCACATCCATATAGGTACCGGTCTTCACACCCTTATGCCTGTGCTGCCTTGATATGCCAGAACGTCCGGATTTTTTGGTTTCTATGCCCTTTGCCGGTTTTACATCCACACCCTGGATTTTTGGGCTTTCCTTTTTGTTAACAGAGTTTTTCTGGCTCACATTGCCACCTTCCCCTTCTTCATTATTTTTTTTGTCAAAGGATTCTGTGCGGTTTTGATTTGATTCATCTCCACCATTGCCTTCACTGTCACTTTTATCCCTGTCAGGTTCACGGAAATTGTAATCAGGGTTCTTTTTTCCCTTTTCCCGTATTCTGTGGTTAAGTGCGAATTCAAGTGCCTTTTTCAAATCATATTCATTTACCTCTGTCCTGCCATAATAGGCGGCTATGGCCTTTGCTGTTTTTACGGTGCTGATCATTGCCCTGTTGCTCAGGGAATTTTTTAGCACCGTATCTGCAATGAAAAGCAGATAATCTCTCTTTATTGTCACGTTCTGAAGTATTTTTCTTGCCTTGATTATCTTTGACCGAATCTCAGCATCCTGCGCTTTATATTCATCTATAAAACCCTGTTTGTCCCTGTCAAATTTATCCACCTTTTCAGAAATTTCCAGAAGCTTTTCCGGGGACTCTGGCATTTTGCCTTCTACCGAAATTCCGAACCGGTCAAGTAACTGCGGCCTGAGTTCCCCCTCCTCCGGATTCATTGTACCAACAAGTATGAATCTGGCAGGATGGATATATGATACACCCTCACGCTCAACAATATTTACTCCGGATGCGGCAGCATCTAGTATAGAATCCACTATGGAATCATCAAGTAGGTTTACCTCATCTATATATAATATCCCCCTGTTTGCTTCACCTATCAACCCTTCACGCAGAACAGATTCACCCTTTATGGCGTGTGATATATCAAGGGACCCTACAACCCTATCCAGTGTTGTGCTGTTTGGGAGATTTATTATCCTTATTTTCATATATTCTGTTTCAAGATTTCCGTTTTTCTTCCTTGCAAGGCATTCATCGCAAAGGTCTCCCTCAGGATCGCAGTGAAACCTGCATCCCTTGACCACTTTAACTTCAGGAAGAACCGAAGATAGGGAACGGACCATTGTTGATTTTGCTATGCCCTTCGGGCCGGTTATAAGTAGGCCGCCAATGTTGCTGTCTACCGCATTGACTATAAGTCCAAGTTTCATGTCATCATTATCCACTATTGCAGAAAATGGAAATGCATATGTCCTCATTCATTCTCACCTTCTATTTCCATATATTCTTCCTCAAGCTGTTCCTTCATGCTTTCACTTGCATGCCATATATCCCTTTTATACGCCTCTATCATCCTTGAAGCAATTTCAGAAAGTGCCCATGGATTTTCCTTTTTGAACCATTCCCTCATTTCTTTGTCAAGCACAAATTTTTCTGCTATGTTGTTGAATATGTTGTCATTGACCATTTTTGTTGTGGCACCCCACCCATAAAGATGTTCTATCTTTTTCAGCATTTCAGTTGCACCCCTGTAGCCGAAATTTTTCTGTGCTGCTATCCACTTTTCATTTAGGAGCTTGCCTATTGCAGTACGTTCTATCTCCTCTTTCATGGTTCTTACCTGTGGCCTACTGGGGTTAAATGTATCCTCAAACATAAGTGATGGTTTTGAACCACTCTTCTTTGCCATTAGATAGAAACCTCCAGCATAGGAGTAATTGCAGGAATCGTCATTTATATCAATTTCATCGATTTCCCTTTTATGTATGATAGTTTCTATGTCCCTTGAAATAGAAAGCAGCTCTTTTTTTGACTCCCTGCCGAAGTTGTTTTTTCCGTATGAATACCCCATCCACTGGGTAAATACCTCAGCAAGGTCATTTTCGTTTTCCCATTTAGATGATTCTATTGCATTATTGACTCCTGATCCATATGACCCGGGCTTTGAGGAAAATATTCTGTCTAAGTGCCCGTATTTTTTATGGTGTTTGGCTATAAAGTTAATATCGTCATCCTCATCCAGTTCAGAGATCTTTTTAATAGCCATGTCTATTAATTCTATTATATTAAAAAGGTTGTCCCTCACTATGCCACTGGATTCTATAACAACATCGATTCTTGGCCTTTTCAGAATATCCATGGGTATGACCCTGACATCCTTGACCTTTTTTGTGCCCTCCTGCCATACTGGTTCAACCCCAATAGTGTAAAGTATCTGTGATATAAGTTCTCCATCCGACCTGTATGC
>DAUP01000012.1:3181-5831 GCA_002505185.1 Ferroplasmaceae archaeon UBA567
GGTGAAAACCTTAATTTCTCTATGATACTGGCTTCAAGTTCCGGTATGGCCGTTCCATTATTTATATAATCTGTAATTTTCTTTTCAGCTTCTTCCTTACCATATTTTTTACAGAGTGAATCATCAAAGCGTGTGGCCGTGGTAACATAGTCCTTGATATCCCCAGCATCTATATCCTTCCCATAGACATACAATCCCTTTGTCACTATGGAATCCTTGAATAGGTTCAGGCGGTGTTCTATTTCATGTGTTGCCTTATGTGCATCATTAAAGTCTATTGATAACCCAACTTTATTCGAAATCTCCTGTATTTTTTCCAGGATCATGGATTCCCTGGACTTGTTCTCTGCCTTTTCAGTTTCCTCGTAATCATCTATAAGGTCTTCAAGATCCTTTATATCCTCTGGAACTTCATCGTATGCAGTAGGTGGTGTAATATAATCCAGAAGTACAGCATAGCTTCTCCTCTTGGCTATTATTCCTTCTCCTGGCACATTGGTGGAATAGAGATAAAGGTTGGGCATCTCGCCTATTGAAATTTCAGGAAAATCAGATGTAGAAAGGCCAAGCCCTTTGCCGGGTGTGAATTCCAGAGTGCCATGGGTTCCAACGTGTATTATTGCATCGGCCCTGAAAATCTCCTGTATCCACTTATAAAATGCAAGCCAGTAGTGTGTAATGGGCGTGAGAGAATCATGTATTGTCCGTATGCTATTGTCATTGTCAGCAAATGTAATCCTCTTTGGCTGTATTCCTATGAAGACATTTCCGGAAAGTATGCCGGGGATGTAGATCGTTCCGTCACGAAGCATATAATCCCTTTCCCTGTTGAGTTCCCCCCACCTCTCCATTATCATATTCCTGGAATCTTCTGGAAGTTCATGGAAAAATTTTTCATACTCCTCAACAGGCATTCCGTATACGGATCCACCTCTATTTATTATATCATCCACTGGCGTCCATTTTCCTTCTGGTATTGCCTTTTTTTCCATTATAGTTTTAATGAGTGATTCCCCGTTTTCAGGAAGATAGTCTATTGAATAGCTGTTATTTTTTAAGAGATGCATTATATTTGACACTGAATTCAGGGTATCAAGACCTGTGGCAGTGCCAATATTTGCTTCAAGATCCTTAAATGAGGAGCCAGAGTGAAGTATTATTGCTATTTTTTTTTCTGAATTATTCTTATATTTGAGATTTATCCATCTTTCAATCCTGTTTACCATATACTGTGCCTGTGTTTCTACCGGGACAAGTTCCCTGTAAACAGTGCCATGGTCATAGATCTTCTTTATAACCCCTATTATCACAGGTTCTATGGTTCCATCCATTTCTGGCAACATGGCACTCATAATTGTGGAGACAACATCCAGACCTGACGAATCAAGCCACTCCTTTTCTTCCTTGTAATAATATATTAAACCCTGGAAAACTGGGACACCGAGATTAATCAGGGTGTTTTTATCCTCTTTCTTTATAAGGGAAAATGATAACAGGTTTATTACCGCATCAACCGCAGGTTTTTTTTCATCATAAAAATAGGTATTTATGCAGTCTTCTGCACTCATTATCCCTCTGGACTTGTCGCCGAAGCCATTGGTAAAGACAGGTATGGCAGAAATTTTCTTCTGGTTCAATTTGTCTATGATATATCTGACTATTTTTGTATCCCTGTCTACCCATGCCGTCCTGTAAAATAATATTCCCACCTTCCGTGGAAAATCACTGATACCGTAATCATAAATGCCTGAAAATGGCATTTCCCTTGGTTCCTCATAATGGCAGGGGATGAACATGCTTTCAATGAACAGTACCATATTTTTTATGTTTTCATATCCCCCGTAGAAATAATAATTTGATACCTTTTCCTCAACAAATTTGCTTACAGTGGAATAACTGCTGAGGATCGGGTCTATTGCTATTACATTTTTCCGCCCCTTTATGACTGTTTCTATTTCTTCAAGAATATTGCTATATATATTTTCCCCTGAAAAATGATGTATGAATACTGCATCGGCATTTCTAATGAATTCTATAAATTCAGAATCAACAGGGTCAAGGCGTGGATATTTTATTTTAATTTCATTGCCAGTTTCCTCCCCGGCCCGCAAAAATGACTGGATTACGGAACCATTCCATCCAATAAGTACGGCAAACTTCATAAAAGTAAAGTGAATTTGATTATATAAGCATTCCCGGTACATAAAAGCAACGGCCGGAATGTAAAGAACATGGTATTTTAAAGGTACATCCATTTAAATGTGTATTATTTGTATGAATTTCTCAGTGCTTTATCTGTCGTAATACGTTATACATTATCATTTTTACAAAATAAAATTTAAATATACATAAGCGATTAAGGTTAGGAATGACGTCTCCATAATGCAGTGCGCTGATGACGCCTATTGGTGATTAAAATGTTAACCTTAGTCATGGAGACGCTGTCACAGTATCTATTCGTTGTTCTATTCTCGCCACTTGTTATTGGCATATTTGAAAAGCTTAAGGCAAATGTTGAATCAAGAAAAGGCCCCAGCATATTCCAGCCCTATTATGATTTATTTAAACTGCTTAAAAAGGAAACAATAATTACTGAAGATTCTTCCAGGATCTTTTTGTATTCTCCATATATTGCTTTTGGCATATATTC
>DAUP01000087.1 GCA_002505185.1 Ferroplasmaceae archaeon UBA567
ATGAAAGCATTCAAGGACACTACCGCCTATGGAAAAACAATCCTTGAGGGTACTCCAAGAAACAGGGTTTTTGGCGAATCCAATGAGCAAACTTATTAAATCATTTCATATATAGCATCATGGAAATATCTTTCAAGGGGGGTAGCATAATATCCGATGAGAACTATGCTGGCATATTTTCATATGATGATAGGATCAAAAAATACAGGGCACCTGCATACCGTTATGCTGATATAATAAAAAAAGAGGGCATTACGGACAGGGTTTTTACCAGTAAGAAACTTGAAATATCATCAGAAATAAAACTCAGGCCCTATCAGAAAAAATCCCTTGAAATGTGGGAGAGGAATAATTATTCTGGAACAATAGTATTACCCACTGCGGCTGGCAAAACTATACTGGGCATATATGCAATAACCATGCTAAAGGTCCCCACAATCATTCTGGCACCTACAATAGAGCTCATTATACAATGGAGGCAAAAATTGAAGGATCTCCTGAATATGGATATAGGTCAGATAGGTGGAGGAGAAAAAGAAATAAAAGACATTTCCGTATCCACATATGACTCCGCATATTTAATGGCAGAAAGCCTTGGAAACCGTTTCAAGTTCATAATAGCCGACGAAGTTCACCACATGGCTTCGGAAAGCTATCTGCAGATAGCGAAGTTTTATGCATCTCCATATAGACTGGGGCTTACTGCAACATATGAGAGAGACGACATGCTCCATGAAGTGCTTGAAAAGTATATGGGAGGAAAAGTTTTTGAACTGGGATATGAAGAATTGAACGATTTCATTTCAAATTACAAGATAGTGAGGATACCAATAGACCTCAGTGAGGAGGCTGAGAAAGAATATGAGAAAAACCATGAAATATTCTTATCTTATCTGAAAAAAAGAAACATAAAGCTAAATGGGAATATGGATTTTGAACATTTGATAATGACCTCATGGAATCCGGAGGGAAAGGAGGCACTCACGGCATGGAGACGGTCAAGGGAAATTGCATTCAATGCAGAGAGGAAGGTGGAATATCTTAAATACTTACTGAGCAAGCATGCAGGTGAAAAAATAATAATATTTTCGGAGGACACTTCCACTGCATATACAATATCAAGGGAATTCCTTGTGCCAGCCCTGACATACATGACTTCTGGAAAAGAACGGAAAAAATATCTGGAAATGTTTAAATCCGGTGAAATTACAGTGCTGGCTACATCCAGGATTCTGGATGAGGGTGTTGATGTCCCTGATGCTTCCATAGCAATAATTATGAGCGGATCTGGAAGCACAAGGCAATTCAGGCAGAGATTGGGNNACTTCAAGGAGGAGGAGAAAAGGTGTTCCCGTCGGACTTAATGATAGTGCGTAAGCTCAAATCGGGGCTTATATTCCCAGTTTTCCTGTCGGATGAAAACAGTGATTATATTGAAAAAGTGAAATCAGTCTTTAATAGCAATTTGGGCAACAATAGGGAAACCCTATCAAAGGCACTTAAGGAAGTTGAGCTAAACTCGGGAAGCGCCAAAACTGTAAAAGCCCTTTCACTGTTGTTTTTCAGGAATTCTGTGTTTGAACCACCTGTCAATGTCGATGCACCAGCACTGCGGGAGGATGTTTTCAAGGCAGCCAGGATACCGCCAGTAAGTGAGGAGAATAAACGCAAGATTCTGAAGCCTGTGGAAGCAAAATACGGCTTAAGCATGGAAGAAATAGTCAACGGGCTTTATGCTGACAAGGAAAGCGAGATGGTCCTTCGCCAGGTATACTCTGCAACAACTATTGAAATTGCAAGGGCATACAATCTTGAACAGCTTGAAACCATAATGATGAGGTGTCGCATATTGCATATTACCGAATCATCAGACTGGAGTTATACAATAACATCAATAAAAAGACTGGGGCTGTTGTTCAACGCACGGACAGAAGGAGGTGCACTGCAGTCAGTTGAAATCACAGGTCCACTTGAAATGTTTGAAACAACAGAACGTTATGGGTCAAGATTTTCACAGCTCATACGTAAAATTAGCATGCTGGAAAAATGGGAAATAGAAGCAGATATAAAGATCAAGGATAAATTTGAAAAAACAGTAAAGATATACATGCTTAAGCTCAGCGATGCTATTTCCTACTATCTCCCCGAAGCCCCAAAAAAGGAAATAATAAACTATGATTTTGTCAAAAAGGCTGAACCTGTAATAATCGGTGGGAATGTTTATTTCCCTGACTATAAAATGAAGGTAGGAAACAGAGATGTGTACATAAACATAACAGGCAAAACATATTTCAAGCAGGATAATGAAATCAAGAAAAATCTAAAGGGCACGGCAAACTGGGAAAATGTTTACATTATGAGGCAGAAAGACAAAAAAATAAGGGGAGAGATAGCCTTTTATGAAGACATAGATTTTCCTGCACTGAAATCTATTTTGGAGGAAAAATATTCCACAAAAAAGACTTTGAACAAAGAACTTGATGACAATTCAATAGACTCAATTAAAAGGGAACTGGATAAACTATATCCGGAAACCGAAAAAATGTTTGATTATGTTGAAAGCCAGGGACTTATACCGGAACGTGTACTGCCTGCCCTTGGCTATAAATTGAAATGGCGTGGGCTGGATATCATTGTAACGAAAAATGATTAAATATAATTCCATAATTTGTCCTGCCATAGATCGTATTCCTCTGTGAGTTCTTTTATGCCTACCTTTTCAAAACCTTCCTTTCCAGATTCTTTTTCATATTCATTCATCAAGGTATTATAATCTGTTTTGCCGAGTTCGTCAAATTTCTTTCTAATTCTCTTCTTGTTTTCGGGATGCAAATCCGACAGTTTTTCGCCTCTGTATAGAATCCTGTAATATTTTTCTTTGTCGAGTGTAACGTGAAAAATCCTCCATGTGATATCCATATGCTCCACACTCTTGAAATAATTCCCTGTTAGATTCCCTAGAGCCATGACAACATCGCTCTCCTTGTCATTGTTAAGCTGAAACGCTATTTCTACTCCTTTCATCAATAAATATATCGTATTACTATAATTATATTGTGGGAGCTCGTTCATGCCAAGGCATAGATGGTTCTAGTTTCACTGACAGAACTTGCATTGATATAGGGTCTTATACTTATCCTTTCAGTGTAGAGGTATTATCTCTATCAGGCTTGAATTCCCTGTGCTCCACAGATACTTTTAATTTTTTGAATTTCTATGTTCTTATACCATAATGAATACCATTTAATGTAGAATTATAATAAAGTTCATAATTCAAATAACTGACACGAAGCAGGAAAGAAAATTAGATAGAAAAATTAAAGAATAGTCTTCCTTTTATAGTCAATTACCTACATATTTATGTTAAGGAATTCTAGATACCACATTATAAATAAGGACCAAAACACGGATTGGTGGCAAACATATAAGAAAATATAGACCTCTAGATAAATCCGCATGACCTCATTTTTTAGTTATTAGGATTATAATTATACAAGTGTATACAATCAGATTACCGAGAGTTTGCTACAAATTTAATATATATAAAATACGACGAAATTCCAACAACCAGATATGTAATAATAGCAATTAATAGATTGTTAGTTATTGCAAATATAATAATGCCTATAAAATTTAAAGTTACGAAATAAGGTACAAATATTAGGAAATATGATCTTTTGAATTTGTAATATTTTGGTGCTTCAAATTTTTCCTGCACATTTTCAAAATTCAACTTATTTCTATAATATAAAAACAGTATAATTAGTAATACCAACATTAAAATAAAAAATGTTTTTGCCAAGATGTTATCGGAAATGATAATATCCCCTATCAACGCAATTAAAAAGAAAACAAACGAAATTAATAATCCTTCCATTTTTCTTTTAATTGTAATTCCTGTATACATTTTAATCACCAATTACATTGGGATAGCAATAGTGCCTCTGTTCCATAAATTGCTGCCATTCCCCATAAAAACCAGAATATCCCAATACCTGAAATTATTGCTGCACCGGCGCCAATAACGGTCATTGCTAGAAGCATAAGTGCGAGTATACAATAATGATTATAATCTATTGCAATCCCTA
>DAUP01000072.1 GCA_002505185.1 Ferroplasmaceae archaeon UBA567
TCATTGGGGGAAGTTAGATGAAATCTAAATAATCTCTATACTACTGGTCTCATCTTGAATTATGCCGCATATCTACCATAACCTTGAGTCATTATAATCATGCAATAATTATCTCCATGGATTATTTTGCTTTAAAATATCTATCCACATGCATGGCAATGTATGCTGAGCCAGAGAAAATGCTTAAAATTATTCCCACTACTTCTACCCAGAACTGTCCAAGATGCCCACCATAAGCTGCTACTGCCAGAGTTGCAACGCTCATCGCACCCAGCCCACCCAGCTTCAAATCAAATAAACTCATATACCATTAATGGGTATTTATAATTTAATTTATCCCCAGTTTAAGGAGAAAGTTTCCATAGCTTACTAGAATTAAAATAAGCTCTTTGCCTTTAATTATGTGGTACGGCACTGATTATAAGGATTATCCATATGGTATCCAAATTCTGTCAAAAGCATAGTAAACCTTAAATTTATGATTTAAATCTGAAATTTGATCGGTTATGATTACAGATTATTATCAGAATAAATTAATGCAATGGCAATATAATCCTGCTTATAGGGATTACAGAGACTATGTGATAAATAACAAGGACCAGTTAGCGCAAGAATTCAAAAATGATATGAATAAGGGATTCTCCGAAGTTTGTGATTTTTTGCACAAATATGAGCAAAATTAGGTCAGAAACACTACAGAAACTATTTTAGATGAAGCTTTTAATCCGGGGGAAGATGTTTTAAACATTTTAGTGTCTGCAACTTTAGTAGCATGTAATTTACCGGAAGCCGCAAATTCTCTAATCGGTTTAGCAGTTGCAGGAATAATTAGCGTAGGAGCTATAGCTATACTTTCGAGTGTCTTCTCAAAGAGGTAGGATTGTTTATGGAAGTGAAAGAAGATTTCGACCCATTAATAAAAGCCAAAATCTACAACCTCTTGGAAAAAATAGAAAGTAATGAGACTGCTTTTAAAGATGATTTAAAAAAAGCATATTCTATCTACACCGAGGACTTAGAAATGAAACAACTTGAAACAGAATCCTTTCAAGTAGGATACTTTATTGGTTTTTTCGAGCAATATTTTAGGGACTTGACATATATAGCTTTACAGAGACAACCAAGTCCAGATGAAAACAACTATTTCTTACAAATTGTTAGAAGTAAGAAAGATAAGATATTAGAAATTCTTAGAACGTAATATTACTCCTGTTTAAATTTCTTTAAAAAAGTTTGTGGGAAAGGAAAGCCAGTATTATTAAATCTGAAATGTTAAGGACTTTCCAGCTAACCTCCCCCCTGCCGAGGGTGCCGGTATTTGTGGATCAAGCGAACAAAGAAGAGATGAATTTTTATCATAGCGAAAGCCAAAAAGAAAGACATTGATGGTTATCTGATAGCCAGCTTAAAAAAATTAATTATTGAAAATGGCATTTACCAGAATGAAAAACCAGATTGTTATACATGGTGGTGCAAATAGCCCTTCAACATTAAATCCAAAGCTCAGGGAAATACTGTCACAAATTGATCCAGAAAAAGACGCCTTAACCATGGCAATAAAACCGGTAGTTAAGATGGAGGATGATCCCACATTCAATGCAGGCACAGGTTCAGTTCCCAGAATTGACGGTACAATACAGATGGATGCTGCAGTCATGTCAGGGGATGGATTCGGCTCGGTGATATGTATAGAGAACGTTAAAAATCCAGTTCTGGTCGCAAGGGATGTAAGGGAGAAAAGCCCTCATATTATCCTGAGTGGAGATGGTTCGGTAGAATTTGCCAGGAAAATGGGCTATGGGTACTACAACCCTGAAACGGAAAAAAGTAGTAATATGATGAAACAGCTAAAAGAGTCGCTGAAGAATAACACACTCCCTGAAGGATTCAGGTTTATGATTAAAAGCTCGGATGACACTGTTGGAGCAGTTGCAAGAATTAATGGAAAATTTGCTGCTGCCGTATCAACAGGTGGAAGCTTTCCAATGCTCAGGGGCCGTGTGGGTGATTCTCCATTAATAGGCGCCGGCATATTTGTGGGAAAAAAGGGAGCTGTTGTTGCAACGGGAATAGGCGAGGAAATAATGAAAAATCTTCTGTCATTCAGGATATATGAGTCCATAGGAACTGAAAGCCTTAGTTCAATAGTTCAAAGGGAAGTAGATAAATTTAAGGTTTCTGTGGGAATAATTGCTATCAGTGAAAACGAATATTCAGTATATGCCAACACAGATATGGCGAATGCAATGGTAGAATACTGAAATCGTTCCATACCATAAGATTCTGATACTTTTCAATCCTCCTCACAGTTCCCGGCCAGATAGGTGTCAAGGAATAGGGAAATGTCATGATTTTCAAAATCCAGGTATTTTTCTATTATGGAGCATGCCTTCCCGGGAGGTTTAATCTTTTTAAGTAATTTTTCAGCACCGTCAGTATCCTTTTCTGAGAATAGTATGCATGCTTTCTGGGCTGTGTATAAATCATGCTTGTCCTGGTCTTTTGTTTCCAGAAGGGAATCAATTAACCCCATTAAGGATGACTGATAACCCATGATGACAGAATCATCTATTGCCTCATTTATCGTATCAGCTACATTGTACAGATCCTCTTCCCCTGAAATGGCTTTATCCAGCCACTCCATCGCCTTATCATATGATTTCCAATTAATGTAAATCTTGTAATAGGCCTTTTCCAGTCTTATGCTATTATATGAATTTCTTATCTTCTCAAGTACATTAATTGATACATCATTTACACCATTATAAGAAAGTTCAACGGCATATTCACTGCCAAATAATGGGTCATCTGGTTCCTTTTCATAAAGGTTTTTTATAATTTGCAATGCGTTTGCATGATCGCCATTCACTGATAAAGCATCGTATTTATAAAACGTAAACATCTCCTCTTCGGGATATTTATTAATAATATCATCAATAATTGATAGTATCAGTTCATCCTGGTTTGTTCCATTCAGAAATTCTATGTAGGAAAGGTTAGTTTCCTCACTGTCCTCTTCCTTTATAAGGTTTTGAAACACTTCGTTTGCCTCAGAATGCTTTCCCCGAGCCCAGTATATTTTTGCAAGGTTTTCAGCAAATTCTATGCTCTTAT
>DAUP01000086.1 GCA_002505185.1 Ferroplasmaceae archaeon UBA567
TATAAAGTAGTATTATAATATGTTAGAGTAACTAATATTATATAATTATTTCTTTTTTTAATTCTTCTATTTCGTCGTTAGTGTAGCCAAGGTCGGATAGTATTGTTTTGTTACAGTTTCCAAGTTTTGGAGCGTTATGAATATCCGCCACTGAAAATGGGAGCCTTGGAACCTCATAATTTTGATTGTTGTAGGTTACATTTACCATATATTTCATCGCCTGCGGATCATGTAGAAGATCCCATGGCCTGTTAAGCGTTCCATAACTTATATTATATAAATCCAGCCTTTTTTTGATTTCATCGTAATCAAGTGAAAGTAATTTTCTCTGAATTAATGGTATTAGAAAATCCCTTTGCCTATATCTTTCACTGTTACTGTTAAATTTCTGGTCAGAAAGAAGGTTATTTAAATCAAATCCAGTGCAGAATTTTTTCCACTGGTCATCTGTTGCAACAGCTATGAAAATTTTTTTATTATCTGCAGTTATGAAATAATCATATATCCCCCATGCAAAATTCTTTTCGTTTATTGGAGGGAGGTCGTATCCCTCTAACTGATAGGTTGCAATATGCTGCCCAGTAAGAAACATAGCAGTTTCAAAAAGCCCAATTTCAACAAGGCCGGATTTGTTCTCGGAAAGCAGTTGAAGTACCTTTGCGACACCCAGTATGGCAGCAACCATATCTACTATGGAAGCACCCATTCTCATGGGTTTGCCCTCGGTTCCTGTCATATACGCGAGACCAGATTCTATCTCTATTGGATAATCTAAAGACTTCCTGTTTTTGTATGGCCCATTCATATACCCTTTTATTGACATATATATTATTTTGCTGTTTATTTTCTTTAACTCTTCATATGAGAATCCCAGCCTATCCATTGTTCCCGGTGCCATATTCTCTATAACTATATCCGCAGTCCTGACTAATTTCTTGAACACATTTTTTCCTTTTTCTGTTCTGATATCCAGTTCAAGACTTTTTTTTCCTCTGTTGTAATATATAAAGGTACCTGAACTGCTACCACTTAACTCTCTTGCAACGTCTCCAGTTCCCGGTTTCTCTATTTTTATTACCTCGAATCCCATATCGGCAAAAACCAATCCTGCTGTGGGGCCTGCCACAATCTGGCCTAATTCAAGAACTCTCTTCATACTGCACCACCGGCAATTTTAATAATATCCTTTACAGATAATGCCTCCCCTCTTGATGCGGATTCGTCCTTTATCAATGACACAATCCTTTCGATTTTGTTCTCGTCGTATTTTACATTGTTATTTTTCAATATTTCTATAATCATCTTCTTGCCTGTGTAAACATTTACCGAATAATTTTTCTCGGTGAATACAGATCCATATGCCACGTGGGTTCCGGCCGTTTGAATTTTTGAGTTGGTTCCATATACAGGCATATTGTTTATGAAGAAATCTGGGCCAATTTTCCTTAATATGAGATTATACATGTAATTGTATGCTTTCCTGATGCCATTCAAATCTATGCTGGTCTCCATATTGTTCCTTTCCAGGTAATCAGCTATTGTAATAGAATCTGCAATGCCATTCCTTTCACCTGTGCCGAATATTGTAGTATCAACATAATCGACACCTGCCGATATTGCAGAGATTGTGTTGGCAACAGCCATACCATGATCATTATGGCAGTGTGCCTCTATTTTAATCTTTGTTGCATGTTTAACAGCCTTAATTATCTCACCTATTCCGGCTGGATTCAGCTCACCCCTGGTGTCTGGCAGCTGGACAACATCAACACCCAATTCCTCCATTTTAACACAGAATTTTAATATTTCATCAATACTAAACATGTCAATGTCCACGAAACCCACCTCGATAATTTTTCCAAGTTTGCATGCATATTTTATATTCTCAAAAATGGTATCCATATTGTCAATTCTGAAGGGGAGATGCAGGGATATGTTAGATCCAGTGTCGTTTATTATGTCAATGTCTGATTTTATTGTTCTGCCAAGGCCAAATACTTCATGAAAAAATTTTTTTTCCACAATATCTCTTGCAACCTCAAATTCTGATTTATGTGCGGGAGGATAGGCAACAAGGGCTCGTTTAATTCCTGCGGTAGATATGAGTTTGGCAAGTTCCATTTTTTCATTATATGACATGGCAAATCCCGGGCTCTGCATTCCTTCCCGCAAAGTATCATCAGTTAACATAGAAATATCATTGTCTGCGACTATTTAATCTATTAATATAACATATTAAAGAAAAATCAAGAATAAAAATGAATTCCTATAATTATATAAAAAAAATCGTCATTTGCTATATGGTTTATATAAGTAAGCTTATATACTGCTATTATCTATTTTGATATGTATTTTCTCAGTGTTCATGTGGACGGAGATTGCAGCCTGTCAAAATCGACAGAAAATAATGAATCAAAAATTATAATATCGAATATATATAACATAGTAAACGGTACAAATTCCATGATAGGATATTCAATAGGAAGCAGTATAAATGATATATACAGAAAGGATTTTAACACTATCAGATTCTCCAAGGGCAAGTATGCAGACATGTTTGCTGGTACAAAAACGGGGCACAATATAATGAAATCCATAATTGAAACCGGAGGAATTCCCATGTATCCATTCATCGCATACAATGGCGGAGAAAGCTATTTTATCATGCATTTTGAAAGATTATCAATGATGCACAATATAGATCTGATCGAAAAAAATAACAAAATAAAATACTATGACTATATAACAGTAAAATCTGGGGACGGCATTATGGACATATCCAGGCAGTTGAATCGGGAGATAAGCCTTCTAAATCTTACGGTAACTGAAAAAAAGGTAATACAGGAAGCATTCAACAATGGATATCTGGACTGGCCCAGGACCACTAATCTTGATGACATAGCAAAGAAATTTTCCATATCAAAACCAACCGCTCTCTTTCATATAAGAAACGCAGAAAGAAAAATATTATCCGGGCTTATATCCAAATAAAATTTTGTTTATGATTTTTTTCTTTTCATCCTGCCGTGGACGTAACCCCTGAGGCCGTAAAAGTTCCTTGCAACATATACTGGCGAGAGAAAGTCCCGCATTCCCATTCTATGTGATAATTTAATTGTATCACCGTATTTTTCCCTTAGCTGCCATCGTCCATAGCCGTTCCAGTATGCCTGTTTTTTGAAATCACTGAAAGTTTCCCTTGTTTTCGTATATACAACACATTTATCACATACTGTATACCTTGCTCCTGCCCTTACCGCCCTTATGTTCAGGTCTATATCCTCTGCAGTTACAAAACTTTCGTCAAAACCGCCCAAGTCCGTGAAGAGTGATTTTGAATACATAAGGTTTGAAGAGGGAAGTGTCACATCAAATCCCCTGTAAAATAACTTGAGCCTCTCCATAGAATATCTCATGTTGCCGGTATTGATACTTTTTCCAGCAACAAGGTCGTATGTTTCAGTAAACATCCTCAGATTCCTGATCCAGTGTTCTCCAGCAATTGCATCCCCGTCAATAAAAGCCAGATAATTGTAGTTTGCCATGGATACGCCATGATTTCTTCCTGCCCCCCTTGTTGTTTTTTTTCTGTAATATTTGATAAAATCATATTTTGCAGCATACTCTTCAAGTATTTTTGGAGTTCTGTCAGAGCTCATGGAATCCACTACTATGACCTCAAATGGCTGCTCCTGTGGTATCAGAGACACTATAAGGTCCCTGATATTTTTCTCTTCGTTGAGAACCGTTACTATTACAGAAATTCCTTGCATTTACGGGCTTACCAATCCATTCTCTGTGTGTCCCTTTCCTTTTTTGTGTTTTTCTTGTATTCCTTGTAATGGGCCTTGCATAAATGTACTTTGGTCTTTTCCTCCTTTAGGGAGAAAACTTTACCTGCCAGGTCAGCCGGGACCGTCTGAAAGCTCTTTTCATTGCATCCAGTAACGTCACATATTTTTTCCATAAAATACCAATACCATATCTGTTTATAATTTTTTACCTTTTTCAATGTAGGAACAGGAACCACGTATAGTAAGCATCTTTGCAAATGACTTGGAAATATACAGTACATCGTTTTTATGCAGGTAATAATCCCTGTCCGGCTGGGCTATTGGCGGTTGATCCTTAATAATCCTAACCAAAACAGGTTCATCAACCACAGTTGTTTCCTCCTCCTCTGGCTGAGGGATTCTTTCTTCATAAGGCTCTTCCTTTTCCTCTTCCTCTGCGGGTATTTCTTCACGTTCTGCCTGTCTTGTAATCCCGATAAAATCATTATAGTACCCCTTCATCTGCCCGTTTAACTCTTTGATTATATTCTTTTCTTCCGAGCTCATATTGTAAAGGTATTCCTCTATTTCATCGTAAACAGAGTATTTTGCAATCTTTTCGAATCTTACCTGGAAAAATGCCTTGAAATTTTTTTTCACCTCATCGAGCAATCTAGTTATTTCCATGTACTCTGTTATATCTCTGGACACAACCATATCCTTTTCCCCGTTGAGGTCAATGAACAGTGAATGTATGTTTTTGTAGAAATTAGGCTCTATTTTGTTTAGTTTTCTCGATTTCCTCTCAGAAAACAACATAGCCTTTAGGTCTTCGAGCAGTTTGTCGTATTTACTGATGTCGATCATTATTATTACTAATACCACAGGCATTTAAATATTTATCATTTGTGGAATAAAATTATTAGGGGTTCAATATTCTGCTTTAATTTATTTATTGAAGAAATCCTTCCCATAAAATCTAAATGGTACCTCCTCAAAAATTTTGTGGAAAATTTCCATATAATCTATATATGAATTTTTTATCATTTCCGCTCTCTTTGGAACAGAGAATACGGGAATTACCTTCCCTGGTTTCTCTTTCTGGTCTGTATAATCGGTTTCCAGAAGAAAATTCTTTTTTGATTCTATGGCAGACTTTACATTGTTCCTTGAGGCAACAACCGATTTTAAGATGCTGTCATTGAAACTGATATCTCTGGCATTCGCGTGATGTTTCATTACCCTCTCTATTTTGTAGTGTTTTTTAATCAATTCTTCAATTCTCAAATAACCATTTTTGTCCATATCCTCAGTATGCAGGATCAACGGAATATTTCTGTCGTGGCATACATCCAGGGCATATTTGAGAATTTCCCCGGAATCATTATATATTTTCTCATCAACAGGAAAATGTGGATAACCGACCTCACCCATAGCATCGGCCTCTCCATTTATTATAAGGCAGGCTGCCAGGTCTATTCCTTTTTTCATGTACTCCAAAGGGTCTTTCCCGGCAGACTGAAAATAGAAATAGTCCAGCGGATATGGACCTATTGTGGTTACTGTGTTTATTCCCGTTTTCCACACTGCTCTGGATACATTCACTGTTTCACTGTAAAGTTTCTCATAATGAGAATCAGGTGTATAGATATAATCCGGGAAGTTTGCTATATTCATTGATGTCCCCCCGTATTTCACAAATTCCCTTGCCGCATCCAGGAAATATCCAGCTCTCCTGATATGCACAAAATTATCAAATACTGTTCTATATAATACCACGGAAATACATGAAGACTTTTCATATATTTATTTCGTTGTAATCCATTTCTGGCTATATATTTAATGTTTTTTTCTTTTGACCGCTAAGGGAAAATTTTATAATGAAATATACATATGCATTTAAAGAAAAGATTATAATCTTATGTTATAATTAAGGAAGAGGTGAATAAATGCAACAGGGTCAAATGGCTTATGATAGAGCAATAACAGTATTTTCTCCCGATGGGAGATTATTTCAGGTCGAGTATGCAAGAGAAGCAGTAAAAAAAGGATCCACAGCCTTGGGAATAAAATTCAAGGATGGCGTATTGCTTTTATCCGAGAAAAAGGCAAGGAGCAGACTTGTGGAAAAGAATTCACTGGAAAAAATTCAGCTCGTGGATGACAACGTGGCAACAGTAACATCAGGCCTTGTTGCCGATGCAAGAGTATTAATAGACTTTGCAAGGGTTGGTGCACAGCAGGAAAAGGTAACATATGGCTCGCTTACAAACATAGAAAATCTTGTAAAGAAAGTGGCAGACCAGATGCAGCAGTACACACAATTTGGGGGTGTCAGGCCTTATGGTGTATCCATCATATTTGCTGGAACGGACACAATTGGCCCAAGATTATTTGACTGCGATCCCGCTGGCACAATAAACGAATACAAATCAGTTGCAATTGGTGCAGGTAAAGATGCTGTAACCGATTATATAGAAAAGGAATACAAGGAAGATATGAGTCTTGATGATACAATAAAACTGGGAATAGCCGCACTTAAATCTGCCATAGCAGATGCAAGTTCCATGAAAGAGCCGGAAATTGCATCCATAAAGGTTGGTGAGCTATTCCACGTTTATACCAATGAGGAAGTGGCAAAATACCTTAATTAAATATTTGCTATTTTTATTTTTTATATAATTTTGTTGGCTTCTATATATTTGAAATAACAGTTTTATACTATATTATCATGACATATAGGTTTAAATGATTTCAGTTATTCTTGGTTTGCAGTTTGGTGATGAGGGAAAGGGCAAGATTACGGATTTTATAAGCAAGGATTATGATGATGTAGTCCGTTTCAATGGAGGCAGCAATGCAGGCCATACAGTTGTCATAAATGGAGAAAAGTTCAAATTTCATCTGGTGCCCTCAGGGGCAATGCAGAGCAACAGGGTTATACTTGGAAATGGCATGGTGATAGACCCAGAAGAACTTGTTGATGAAATAGACCTTCTTAAAAAATCTAAGAAAAATATTGACATAAAAATTAGTGCAGGTGCGCATATAGTAACAAAAATGCATAAATGTCTGGATAAGAAAGAGGAAGAGATAAGGTCAAAGTTGAATATTGGAACCACATCCAAGGGAATAGGCCCTACCTATGAGGATAAATATGCGAGGACAGGGATACGCCTTATAGATCTCTCTAATACTGAAATAATAAGGGACAAGATAGAAACAATATACAACATGAAGAGACAACTTTTGAAAGGCAGCATCTATGAAAATCCTGAAGAAAGGGGCAAAATGGTAGAAAGTCTCTGCAGCTTTGGCAATTCTATCATGAAATATATGGATTATACTGAGAACGTTATATATAATGATTACAGAAGCGGAAAAAACATACTTTTCGAGGGTGCACAGGGTGGCATGCTGGACATAGATTTCGGCATATACCCATTTGTCACATCATCCAACACACTGGCAGGGGCGCTCTCTACCGGGTCTGGATTTTCCTTCAGGAAGGTTGACCGGGTCATAGGAGTTTTTAAGGCATACACATCCAAGGTTGGAGCAGGTCCCTTCCCCTCAGAAATACTAAACGGCAGTACATTAAGGGATTTAGGCGGCGAATACGGAACAACTACAGGCAGGCCCAGAAGGATAGGATGGCTTGACCTTCCTCTTTTGAAATATACCATAATGATGAACGATGTTGATTCCCTTGCTATCACAAAGGTCGATATACTAGGTAAAATGAAGACAATAAAGGTTGCTACGAAATATACAATTGACGGAAAGGAAATTGATTACTTCCCCAGGAGATTGGAAGAATTTGATAAACTTCACGTTGATTACGTTGAATTTCCAGGGTGGGGAGACATAACAAATGGAGAAGACATAATTTCAAAAGGATACCAGGAGCTTCCAGAAAATATGAAAAAATTCCTTGAGTTCATTGAAGGGGAAACCGGGAAAACCATTGATATTATATCCCTGGGAGAGGACCGCCGTATGACCATAACAAAACAAATATTTAATTAATATAATGCAATTATGCCATGCGGCTTTAAGGACGTAGCTTTTAAGCCATTTTTAGGCTCCGATGGTGTAGTCAGGCCAAGCATTCCGGCCTTTCGAGCCGATGACTCGGGTTCGAATCCCGGTCGGAGCATTTTGATAAAGGTTTAATGTGGGTAATGATGGTCTAAGATCCAGTAAAAATTTTTAGCTAGAGTTTAAAACGCACCATGAAAAAAATTGTTTTATACAGACAGGCATATGAACAAGAATTATTATTGATTTTTAACCCCGCAATACCTGTCGTTTTAATGAAAAGCACGTTTGAATCCACACATTCTTTTACAAACCTGCCAGGTTGTTCATCATAGACTACTGCATTTTGGATTAGGCATATAATTTCTATTCCCGGGTACATCTTCATTTGCACAACTTTCTTACTATGTCCGCAGTGTTTAGTTTTTCTATATGAATTAGAAATAATATGACGTTTTATTATAAAATGTAAGAAATATTACAAAAATATAAAATCTAATTTAATCTAATTATCCTGTAAAATTCAGCCTTTTAAAAACTTACGTTTCTGAAACGTAATTAGTCCAAATTCGTAATATTATAGGGTAAAGTATTACCATGATTTAAAAGTTAAGAAATTATTTTTCCAAGCCTCAGCAGTTCTGGGAAAATGTCACCTAGTGTTCCGTATCTATAATTTCTAAATTTTTTTTACTCACGTTATAATTATATAATATGTCGGAAACATCCACCACCATTTCAGTTTTTACATAGAGACGTTGTATTTTACTATGTTTTCATACACTGATATGGGGGCAGATATCTGGATTATTTCTATTTGTTTCCTCTAATCGATAGAGGGGAGACTGGACATCTTCTTTGCAGGAATTATCTATGCCATAGCCTATCCATAAAGTATCTGGAGAAGGGAGGTCAGGATTGATAATGCATTATTCTGCACCGGTGAGTGGCACAATCTGTTCAATATGGGTAGATTTTAGAACATTCCCTCACATTCTCTTATCTTATAATCATTAACAATAAGATGGAAGAAACGAAAAATATACCAGCAATTATTAGTGCCAGTTTAATCCACTTTTCATGAGATAGCAATTTTGTCCTTGTTTGAGCGAAAGCCAATGTTAAAATAAAGACACTCTCTATTTCCAATGAGTCAAATAGATATGAAATATTATGTAAAATCAACCATATAATGTCAGTAAATGGGAATAATATTACGAACACTATAAGGCTATACATTAAACCAGCTAGACCCTCTTCCGTCTTTATTCTATAAAATATTCCTATTGAGGTTATATTTTCATCCGTTCTGTACTTATTAGAAACACTAAAAGAAAAAAAATTTTTTCTGAAATCTAAATGTATTCTTTCATTATCCAATAGAACTGAATCATCAGAATAAGTAGCTAGGCCTCCCCTTTCTATTGTTAACCCGTCTTCCCATTGACAAAAAATGCTAAGAGTTTCCTTATCATAGAAAGATATCCAGTCTATACGCTCTTTTTCAGTAAATATAAAATATTTTCTATCTATCTCCTTTGCCTCATAATCTAAATGTATTGAGTAATATTCATCTTTCTTAACTGGTTGGTTCAGTTTTATTAATAAAATATACCGCTTTTTTCCTAGATCTTTTTCATTCATAGCGTTTAAAATATCTTTTGGGACGTTTCCCTCTTCTTCTATCTTGTAATTTGGTAGATATATCAATTCATTTCCATCATTATCGATGATTTTTAGATTTGGCTTAAATTTTTCAACTTCCAAAATTATTTCTGGTAATATCCTCTCTGATGTGTTTTTGAAAGTTATTTTTTCCGTGGCATTTCTTTTAAGAATACCTGAAGGATGAGTATAATATATACGTCTGCTTATAATTTCTAAATCTTTGGGATAAAAAAATAACAAAATCTTCCCCTAATTATTCTTTTTCAGCCACAACATAAACAGTTATACCATTTTCCTCTATTGGTACATACACGTCATCGTGTCTTGGATGTTTAACTATCCTGATACATTTAGAATTCTCAAGAATTTTTAAACGTTCATCCCATGTATATTCTTTATCCACTCTTTTATTTTCCATTCATCTCCCCACTCATTTAATTTTAGTACAGTATGTATATGGTATATGTTGTGTATATCTCATATACAATATATATATTTTTTTATTGAGTATCTCCCTTTAGTCCATTCCTGAACGTATTCAGCAGCTCGGGACCCTTCAATATTTCCTCCAGGACATTCTCTATCAATTTAGACTTAAAAGCCTCTGGTGTCTTCTGAATAAGACTTTTGGTCAATCCTAGTATGGCCTCAGATTTCTCTATGACACCCTCTATTTCCTTTTCCTTGTCCACATATTCCATTGCCATAATAGTCCATGAAGGCAGATTTAAATATTTAAGTATACTTCACTTTTATTAAGTAAACTTAAGTGGATAACATGATCCTTCGAATAAATAAAAGTTCAGGCGATTTGAAATCTAACGTACACAGATTCATAGACCTTTCGGCACTCTCAACATCCAGTGTTGCACCCGCATTCAGCATTGCAGCATCATATGGCGTCATTGTAATGTATCTGGGTTTTTATTCTATCATGGCAATTATCCTCACTTTTCCGGTATGGCTCGGTGCAGCCATAATATTCAGAAAATTCAATAGGCTGTATCCAAGTGCAGGAGCCTCATATCACTGGGGAAACAGAATTGTATCAAGAAGATATGGATCAATGCAGGCGTGGGTAATCACACTGGCATATTTCTTTTCCATACCTCCAATTGTAATACCTGCTGGTGAATACACAGCAGTATTGTTATACAATACTGGAATCATAAATTATGCCACATACAATAATGCTACAACAATATTTATAATAGGAAGTGCGTGGATTTCAATTACGCTTATAGCTTCCATAATGGGTGCAAAACCCACGGCAAGGCTAACTGAAATATTCCTTGTCCTTGAGCTATCAATAATCGTTGTTTTTGTTGTAATAGCCATATATTTTCTTCCAGGGCATACTGTTAATCCAGTTTCATATAGCTGGTTTATAGGTTTTGGACAGATATTAAAGAGCCCATATAAATTTATGATAGCATTTCCTGTGATCGCAACCATAATGGACGGATGGGAAATAGACTCATACGCATCAGAGGAATCTTTTAACCGTGAAAAATGGCCAGGAACCACAGGGATTATAGGTCTTATTGCGGTATTTGCCATTTATCTGGTCACAATGACATTGATGGATATTGAAACCCCCATAAATCTGCTTTCAGCCAGTCTTGATCCACTGGCTACATGGTCTCAGTACATGATCCCAAAATATTCATTTATAATGGATATTGCCGTTATAGCATCCACAGCAAGCTCATTATGGCTTACAACCTATATACTCAGCAGGGCCTGGTATGCAATGTCCCGTGAAAAACTTTTTCCCAGGCAATTCGGATACATTAACAGGGAAAGGAAAAGCCCATATGCTAATCTTCTCATGATAGGCATTGCGGCAGAATCAATAAATGCGGTGATGCTTTTTGTACCCTCTATAGAAGGATTCTTCGCTGAACTCCTTTCAATATCTGGGATATTCCTTATGATGGAATTTGGAATAGATGCATTTACAGGCATATACCTCTATTCGCGCAGGCGACAAATAAGCAGGAAACATATGTACCTTGCAGTGTCAATATTTTCATTTACGGGTTTTTCTATTATGATTTTATTTGGTCTCATAACTGATACGATATTCCTTATACTTTTCATAATAATGATGATTCCCGCCATAATGATGCTGTACACGAATAAAAATTAGGATATGATTTGAAAGTGGCGTTTTCTCCCAGCTTTTGCAGGGAGCTTCTCACTTCAAAGGTTGCTGTCTTAATCTCCATGGACTTGAATTCCTTCGTGCTAAGCCATCCCACTTTAGGCACGCATGAAGCAATATGCTCTCCTATCTGCCGGCGGATAGAAGAATATCTTGCAAAGGAGGACTTCCGTTTATAAATGTTAAAAAATAAATTTTTATTACTTCGTTTTTTCATCCCTGTTATTTTCCTGTTTTTCTGTTTGCTTGCCCGTCTGTTTAGGTGCTGCAGGTTTTCTACCATAGAAGTAATAAACTGTCGCTCCAAGGAGAACTATTGCCACAGCTATGGCGATGTATGCGCCCGTATAATCTGTATGAATCGGCAC
>DAUP01000137.1 GCA_002505185.1 Ferroplasmaceae archaeon UBA567
AGAGGGGTTATTAGAAAATCTCGTTCATTTATTGATCAACAGGATATAAATTTTTTCCAAGGCACAGATAATTATCATCAATTCTTCGTACCAAATTCCCCATAGAGTTCAGGATCAAAATCACAGGAATTTTCTAACTTTACAACATTTTTACCATAAAGTTCCAAAGATGAGGAAAAAACCATTTTAGTATATTCCATGATCCTGTTTGATGCTATTACTGAATTAGAATACATACGTCCGTTCTTTATTATGATCAATAGTAGATTCCTGAAGATGCCCCTGGAATTTGCCTTATCCCTTATGAGGCTAAGCAGTTTATTGCTGGCATATGTCTCATATATATTATCCTCTCCTGAAATGCAGGTAAAGCCATTTCTTTCTTTTACATGATTTTCTGTAAAAATAATGACCTTAAAATCATTCTTGTTATATGGATTCTCCACAACCTGTGCTATACCATTATTTTTTTCCAGTATTTGAACTGCGTAATCTTCTGAATGAACTGAAACAGGAATTGAATACTGAATGATGGAAAGCGGCATTCTGCTATTTTTGTTTCCTAATAAAACAATTCCTCCTTCACTTTCAGTGAGTGTCATATCATCCACAAAGTATGGTATCGCCAGGTATTTATTTAATATTAAGGATAAATCCTTTTTGTACAGTCTATGGAATCTTATTCTCATAATGAGTTTTCCACTTTCTATGCTAGTTTCACCGAATGCTATGGATGGAATAGTCCATAATTCCTTTATAAGGGAAAGAATTTTAGTGTTAATGATGGGGTGAGAAAGCATATAATAGTTTTCAGTTTCCACTGGACTGTATGTTTCAATAAGCTCTTTAACCTCGAAGTGTACTTTATTTTTCATTATAAAAGCCTGAAAGTAATAGTTTTCAGGATTTTTTGAATCTTCTTTGATAAAAATACTCATAACCAAATCATGAAGTTTAGACCATCTGAAGATATCTGTATTATCAGATATGACTAACTTCAATTTCATATCTAATTTTGTGTCTATATCTTTAACATTCATTGCTGTTTAATTATATCTATATATATATAATTAATCTAAGTGGTCAAGGTATTTTTAACAGATAATAACAATTTTGACTGCAGAATAGGAATATAATAAATGAACTGCCTGTATTGCAGTATAAAAATACTTATATACGCATCCTATTAATTTCTAATGGATGCAATTATTATTTCTGATGACCTGAGTGGGGCTGCAGGCATGGCATCTCTCATAGGAGAGAGAATTCCAGTGGTACCATTCAAAAATATAGATCTCATAAGAAAAATAAGTTCCTCAACTGTATCTCTGGATATTGAAACCAGGAATACGGGAAACGCAGGACAACGATTAAATTATGTAAAAGAGCTGTATTCAGGGGCGTTGATTTTGACACGCATTGATACGATGCTCAGGGGAAGCACCCCTGATTTTATAGAATTCATGGGTAAATATGGGAAGCTGCTCATTACAGACACTATACCCGACTTTGGGCGGTATACATATATGGGCTCAAGTATCCAGAATGAAACCAAATTGCCGATTCGTGATATTGTTCCTGTANNATAATAATTGCAGATTCAAGTACTTACACTGACATTGAAAAACTAGCGCGAAGATGTCTGAATGAAAATTTAATTCCTGTAGACCCTGGAATAATGATAAAATTGTATCTGGAGATGAGATAGATGAATAACATGGCCATTATTATTGGAAGCTGTACAGATATAACCTACAGGCAGGTAAATTATATCAGGAACAATTTGATTTCCCCGGTCAATTCCAGTACTGGCCATTTCAATATTCAACTGTTCGATCTTACCGGAAATAATTTTGCAGTGATTACTAAAAAGGATTTCATATTATCCTTGAAGGAATACTCAGTACTAGTCTTAAGCGGAGGTGAAACGGCCTATACAGTGCTGGATAATGCAGATTTCGGCTACCTTGAAAGTGGGCCGCACATACTGCCACTTATTTCCACGGGAATTATTTATGGAGGAATACTTGATGGCAAAAAATATATAATTAAGGGAGGAAGCATCGGAGACGAAAGCATATATAAAAAAATCATTGAATATGCAGATATAAATATGAGGTAAAAATATGAGACCATGATCAATATGGGCATAACTCTGGGCGATCCTGCCGGGATTGGACCTGAAATTGTGGTTAAATCAATTAATTCTATTAAAAACCGGAATTTTAAGATAACATTATTTGGTGATAAGGAAAATTACAAAAATACCATGGATAAATGTGGATTGCATTTAGAAGGAGAAAAAAACCTCGACTTCATAAACACTGGCAACGGCGAACCTATACAGATTGGAAAGGTTACTGCTAGTGCCGGAAAAGTTGCTTACAGAAGCATAGAAATGGCTGTGCAATTTGCAATGGCTGGAAAAATAGACACAATTTCAACTGCGCCGATAAATAAAGAGGCTATTATAAAGGCAGGCTCACCATATATTGACCATACAACAATGTTAAAGGCCCTTACAAACTCCAGGTTTATAACCACACTTTTTGAAGTGAAGAAACTGAGAATAACCTTTCTTTCAAAACACATGTCACTGATAGATGCGGTCAAATTTGTAAAATATGAGAATGTATACAATGCAATAATAGATACGGAAAAAAGCCTTAAGCTTCTTGGTTTTATGGAGCCAAAAATAGCAGTCGCTGCTTTAAATCCACACGCAGGGGAATCCGGAATGTTTGGAAATGAGGAAATTAATGAAATAATTCCAGCCATTGAAAAGGCTAAACAGACTATGGATATAACCGGGCCTGTTCCTGCTGATTCGGTTTTTTATCAGGCTTCCATGGGACAATACGATGTTGTTTTGTCATTGTACCATGATCAGGGACATATTGCTGCTAAAACATATGATTTCAGGCACACTGTCAGCATGAATATTGGCCTTCCATTTTTAAGAACGTCCGTTGACCATGGCACAGCATTTGACATAGCAGGGCAGGATAAGGCAGATTATGTAAGTATGAAAGAGGCCATTCTGACAGCAAACAGATACGCATCAGTATATAAGAAAAGATTGAAACTGCTGGGTTATTAATTGGTTTTTTATAATATGATGTAGGGTTAGTTATAAATTTACTTTATGGATAAACTGTTTAGTCTAGTAATTATTAAATACTCAATTATCATTATGATATGCAAATGTCCCTTGATGTACAATGAGGGATATATATTATGTTAATGGGGTAATTAAATGGAAGAGGACCAGGTAGATAAAAAATATGCCAGATTTGTACTGGCATTGTTCGCCATGATAATAGTGGCCGTTATGTATGTGGAAGGTATGCTTACACCCTCACTGCCTTCAATAGCTGAAGGTTTTAATATTACTGTAGATCAGGTAAGTTTAGTGCTTTCAACCTACTTACTAACAGGGGTTGCATTGAGTCCTGTTGTTGGTAAACTGGCAGATTTGTATGGAAAAAAGAAAATGATGTCCATAGTAATGCTACTATATGCTGGAGCTGTATCAGTGACGGGTTTTTCACCGAATTTTACATTCATGGTGGTATCCAGGGCGGTTCAGGGTATAGGCCTTACAATAATGCCCCTTGGCATGGCCATAGTAAGGGAAGAATTTCCCAGAAATATGGTACCAAAAGCGCAGGCACTGATCAGTGGAATGTTCGGTGTGGGATTTGCGGTAAGCCTCCCGCTTGGATCATTCATATCCGATTATTACGGATGGAGGATGACTTATCATACTGCCATACCATTCATAGTTATCCTGGCCATTCTTACAATATGGAAAGTCAGGGAATCGAAATACAGAAGGCCTGATGTAAAGGTTGACTATGTTGGTGCAATTGCCCTTGGAGTCCCGCTTGCATTGATAGTGCTCGCTATGTCAGAGGGATCCTCATGGGGATGGCATTCACTTTTATTCCTTGGCATGGCAATAACCGGTATAGTGCTTCTTATTCCCATGTTTTTCTATGAAAAACACTATTATAACCATGGTGGAGAAGCCATATTCGATATGAAATTGCTTTCAAAGAGAAATGTACTTATTGCAAACATTGCACTGACAATCTCTGGACTGGGAATGTACCTTTCCATGCAGGCATTGTCCTACAGATTCGAAACACCAACACCATACGGATTCGGGTTCTCAATACTGGAGACGGGTGTCTCAATGGTTGCCTTTGCGGCAGGAATGATCATATTCTCCATAGTTACGGGAAAACTCATATCAAAAACCGGTGTTAAGCCACTGGCCATTGCAGGGTCATTTGTCACCGCAGTTGGATTTTTACTTCTATCAGCATCCCCAGGGCTTGCAATGACACTTGCGGATGAGGTCATAATAGGGTCGGGGATGGCAATAATGAATGCATCAATAATCAATTTACTTGTACTTTCCGTGGAGGCACGGGATATGGGGCTTGCCACATCAATGAACAGTACCTTTAGATATATAGGGAGCAGCATTGGAGCACCCATAGCAGGCACAGTGCTTTCACTGTATACTGTTATGGATGTTGTTCACACTGCAACAGGAAAAATAATATTTTCATTTCCCGACTCAACTGCATTCAGGTATGCTTTTACCATTGGGGCAATGTCATTTGTTATAGCTGGATTTGTTGTACTGTTTTCCAGGGAAGTGCTGGGAAGGAGAAACGAAATAGTAAAAACAAGTAAAGTTCTTCCTGTGAAGGAATAAAAGTTAACTGCCGCCCGAGGGATCTGTTCCATAAGAATAGCCCTAGAGTTGATTAGGCGGCTTTAACTATTTTAAATTATTATTAATGATATACATGATAATATTCGTGTGCTATACATTCCTGCAACCCGAAATCTTCTTCCAATGGATGAAATCTTAGAATGGATCAACTCGGCCTTTACATTGTATAAAATGATACAATTCATTATATTGCCAATATGTGGTTCTAGCATTCACCCATCTACCTTCATTACATATAAAAATGATGGCAAATGGATGGCCCCTTTTCTGTAATATAGCTTTGATATTAGAAGGTTGGATTTACTGGCTATTCCAATATCTAACATTATTCTCACAAATATAAGGTCTCCTGATTTTTTGCCTCGTTTTGATAAATTATTGTTGATAAATTTATTTACCCATATTCAATTATCCGGACATGGATAGTTTTACAGTAAACAAAGCAATAATCTTTGACCTTGACGGAACAATATGGAACTCAATACCGTACAGGATACATGCATGGCAGCTAGCATTTAGGGATTATGGCATGGACACTGATCCTGAGGTAATACGGCTGATGATCGGCTATCCAGGGTCAATGCTCATCAAGAAAATGAATGCAAAGGATCCTGAAATAGAAAAAACAGAGGAAAAATATTTTGAAAANNTTTAAAATTGCCATAGTCACATCCTCAAGGAGGAATATGGTCGAAAAAATAAAAATAGAAGCCGATGCAATAGTTACAATGGATGATGTATCATCAGGCAAACCAGATCCGGAAGCCTATCTAAAAGCTATAAAAATTGTGGGATCTACTCCTTCACGGACTATAGTTGTGGGTGACATAGATAACGACCTGATTCCAGCTAAAAAATTGGGATGTATTGCCATACTTGTTAACCATGGATTGCAAAAAAAATCTGAGAACAAAGATTATGAAATAAAAGATATCCATGAAATTCTGGATATAATTCAAAGTCTAAACTGGAAATAAATTTAGTGGGTGGTTGTTACCACATTATAATTTGTTCCCTGTCTGATGCTGAAATCTCAAAATCACTGTGGAATTTAGGATGGTTCCATGGAGGGAGCTGTGACCTCACGGATCCTGGTGAGTGTGGGTCTATGGTTGCAAGTCTCCTTGCTTCATTGTCCCTTATCTTTGTCCTCCAGACCTGACACCATGATATGAAAAATCTCTGCTCAGGTGTCAATCCATCTATTATTGTATTTTTTCCGGGTTCGGCCTTGAGACGCTTCTGGAGAGCCTCATAGGCAATAAGCACCGCACCCAGATCTGCAATATTTTCTCCAAGGGTTAATTTGCCATTGACCTTCAGTCCAGGAAGTATTTCAACTGAAGAATAAAGATTCACCACCTTCTCTGCCATATCATCGAAACGCTTCCTGTCTTCCTCTGTCCACCAGTTTACCATATTTCCATGCTCATCAAAGTGGCTTCCCTGGTCATCGTATCCGTGTGTTATTTCATGTGATATTACACCACCTATTCCTCCGTAATTTACCGCATCATCCATTGCAGGATCGAAGAATGGCGGCTGCATAATTCCGGCTGGAAATACTATTTCGTTTCCCATTGGATTGAAATAGGCATTAACTGTGGGAGGAGTCATAAACCATTCTTCCCGATCTACCTGTCCACCAATTCTCCCAATCTGCCGTTTTATTTCAAATAATGCCGATCTCTCCACATTGCCTATATAATCATCCGGCTTAATATCCACTGAGGAATAATCCTTAAAATGTTCGGGATACCCAATTTTAGCACGGAAAGTGGCAAATTTAAGAAGGGCCTTCTCGCGTGTTTCCCTGCCCATCCACGGATTTTTCTCCAACCTTTCACGGAATATATCCTTTAAATCATTCACGAGTACTGTTATTTTTTCCACTGCATCCTTCCCGAAATACTTATCAACATAGGCTTTTCCCAGGGAGTCTCCTATGGATGCATCTATAACATTTACTACTGTTTTCCATCTTGGAGCTAGCTTTTCCTGCCCAAGGAGTATTTTTCTGAAAAAATTGAAATTTTCATTGACAACCTCCTCATGCAGAAATGGTGCACTGCCTGTGAGAACCTTCCACCTAAGATATTCAGCAATATCTTCTACCGGTCTATTTTTTAACATTTCATCTGTGCTTTTAAAAAATTCCGGTGCATCCACTATTGCATATTCAAGATTGGAAGCACCTATAAAACTTAAGTAACGTTCTAACCCGAGCTCAGGATATTTATTATATAATTCCCTTGCTGGAAANNTACCACAGTTTCCGCTGCCTTCTGTGCCCTGCTGCCATCATAACCATACAGTGCAAACATATTGGATATATGTTTTTTATACGCCTCAAGAATGGGCTTCATCTGCTCATTCAAATAATAATCCCGGTCCGGAAGAGAAAGCCCGTCCTGACCTATGTAGAGTGAGTATATGTCTGCATTTTTGGCGTCCTCGGCACTACCAACATCAAAGAGTATCTGGACACTTTTCATTGTCAGCTCAGCGAATATTTCAGGAATATTGTCTGGCGTTAATTGACTAATGCGGTGCATAAGATCCTCTATAGGAGTGAATTTTATTTTTTCAATGGTCCCGGTATCCATTGCCGATCTATAGAAAATTCCAAGTTGTTTCTCAATGTCGTTTTTTGGATTCTTTTCGGCATTTTCAAGTATACTTTTTAAAATGTACATATTCTTTTCATAGAGCATATCAAAGGCGCCATATCTTGATTTGTCTTCAGGAATGGAATTCTCATCCATCCATTTCCCATTGCAGTATCCATAAAAATCTGTGGATGGATCGCGTGACCTGTCCATGTATTTCTCAGAGAAACCAATATAACGTTTTAGAATATCTTCCCCTTCATCCATCTTTTCCTATGACAGGATTTTATATAATATTTACCACAAATACAGGATTGAATTAAATCTCCCAGCCAAATGAATGTGTTACGGCCCTTTTCCATTCCATGTAACCTGATCTGGCTTTTTCTGCCCCTGTATCAGGATAGTATTCCCGTTCAACAGATGACATTGCCTGTAGCTCCTCGAGCTTCCAAAATCCCGATGCTATTCCTGCTATATAGGCCGTTCCTGTGGCAGTAATTTCGGTTGTATCTGTCTTTATTATTTTATGCCCTGAAAGGTCAGCCTGGAACTGCATGAGAAATTGGCTTATGGTTAACCCACCATCTACTTTCAGTTCTTTAACCGGGGCGATTTTTTCGATTTCAAGAAGCACATCTTCTGTCTGGTAAGCAACAGATTCATATGCCATACGTGCCATTTCATTCCTTCCTGTGGAGTGATTTAGCCCAATTATAATACCTCTGGCAGATGGATCCCAGTATGGAGAACCTAGTCCTGTGAATGCAGGAACTAGATATGAACTCGTATTCCTGGACTTCAGTGCCATTTCCTCAAATTTGCTGTATGATTTTACATTCAATAGTTTTTTTGTCCAGTCTATGGCCGATCCCGCACTGAATATGCTTCCTTCTACAGCATAGCTCACTTTCTTATATTCAAGACCGTAAGCTACTGTCCCAATAAGAGCCCCTGCATTTGGTATGTCTGATCCAGAATTTGCAAGCATGAAGGAGCCAGTGCCATATGTGTTTTTAGCCATACCCTTTGATATTGCGGCATGTCCGAATAGGGCTGATTGCTGGTCCCCAATAATTGAATATACTGGAATTTTCCTGCCTGGAATCAGTGAAAGAGTTCCAAATGTGCTAAGTGATGGATGTACTTCAGGAAGCATGGACTCAGGTATTCTGAATAAATCCATAAGTTCCCGATCCCATTCCAATTTTCTAATATTGAACAGCATTGTTCGGGAGGCATTAGTGTAATCGGTAGCCTGTGGCCTGGAACTGTCAAGGTTATATAAAATCCATGAATCTACAGTACCAAATACCATATATCCATTTTCAGCTTTTTCTCTTATGCCCTCAACATTGTCCATTATCCATTTTATTTTTCCTGCACTAAAATATGGGTCAGGCCTGAGTCCAGTTTTTTCACCTATGAGGCTTGTATACACTGCCATGCCTTTCATTATGTTTTCAGTGCGCCTGTCCTGCCAGACTATAGCATTGTATGCTGGAATCCCACTGTTTTTGTCCCAGATAACAGTTGTTTCCCGTTGGTTGGTGATTCCTGCAGAGTCAATCTCTTTTACATTTACCCCTGCAATTTTTATAGCTTCTGAAATTACCTTTTTTACAGAAGAAATTATGAAATAGGGATTTTGCTCAACCCAGCCTTCCCGGGGATAGAAGGTTTCCATTCTGACAGCTGCTTTTCCCATTATCTTGCCGTCACTGTCAAAAATTACAGCTTTGCAGTTAGTAGTTCCAGCATCTATTGATAGTATATATTTACCATGCATATAATTGTAATATAAATTCCATATTTTAACTATTATCTGTCATACTCTCCATCCTAAGAGATCGGAGGTTCTCACTTTTGCTTCGCTTTCATTCCTCACGGTCCGGACGGTTTCGCAAGAACTTATTACTAAGTCTTAAGGTCACTGCCGGTTACATTGTTGCCTCTTTAGGGGTATCAGTGCTCCTTTTGCATGTATCCCTGTCTACGTGCAATTGGAATATGCCTTTACCTGTATTATGCCTAACCGGAACACAGAGGCGTTAACAACCTCTTACAGAGGATTTTACAGAAGAAATCTCCATCATGCCATTTTTCAGGACTTATCCAATGGATTACCTTCTGGTTCTTCATTTCATGGATTAATATAATAGTTTCACAATTGATCCACATCGCAAGCTCAGTTACTTTCTTGCTTATTTAGTTGTAAAATAGTATCATTCATCGGATTAACTTCTCCAATTATTTTGTAAAAATAAAATTATATTCAATTGCCGTGTTTTTTGCCACTCTCTTCATAAACTGGTGTTATACCCATATTTTCTGTATAGTTTATAACACATATGAATTCGAGGTCTCTATCCTCAATATTCCTGATTTCATGAGTATATTTTGTGTCAATGAAGATAAAATCACCCCTGCCAAGTTCCATATAATCCCCATTCACATTAACGCTGCATTTTCCATCAATAATGTAAAGGCTTTCAAAATAATCATGGTAATGTAGCTGTATGAATCCATCCGGTTTTATTACGAACCGCCTCATTGCATATGTACTTTCTTGTCTGTCGGTTATGAGCCACTGGATATAAGTGCCCCGGGAATTTCCAACCTTGACCTCCTGACTGTCTATATCCTTTATATTACCCTTATAATATCCCTCCATAAAATCCCATCTGTATGTATATTATAAATTATTCGGTTCAACTGGCAATTACAGTCTTTTTGATTAACCAATAAACCAGGTAAATACTGAAAATCATAAACATAGGAATACCACACCAATGGATTGATTTAAAATCTATAAATTTATTTCAATTGGATTCTTAAACAGAGTGATCTATATTAATGGTGACTGGATATATTTTGATCTACCATTTAGAATGTATGCATCCCTGTGGCAGAATTCGTGAAAATTATTTATGATAAGTTAAATACAAAAAATTTATCAAAGATATCTTATTATTTCATTTATGGTGTAATAAATGCCAGGAGTTGTGATAGGCCATTCAATAACTGTACAGCTGCCACATGGTTACAGGCTGATCAGGCAGTCTGATACTGGCAAGGAATTCGTATCGGAAGATAAAAAAATGCGCGATTACAGGCTCTCTTATTTTTATGACTGGAGCCGGGAAGACAATAACATCGTAATTGTGAAAGAATCACATAATGGGGGCCTTGACGGTGTAGTTATGTTTCACCTTGAACCCAACATAGAACATCCAGACAGGATAGTTATTGAAATGCTTGCAAGGAACTATGCCAGCCCGGGTAGCTCAGGATCAGGATACGATCTTTTAAGAGTTGTTGAAAATAATGTGGCGAAAAGGTTGCAAGTTAGAAGGATAGACATAGAGGCGGTTAAAAACCTGGAAGGTTATTATAATTCTCTGGGATATGAAAAAACAGGTGAAAATTACTATGATTCATCATGGAAGGAAATAATTAACATGACCAAAAGAGTTTAACCACCGGCAAAAATTCTAATGAAAAGTTTTCCTGTGTCAGCATCCAGGTGAGAAGACCTCTCCTTGGTCTGGGCAAGATGAATACATGCACGTCATTACTAAACCTGTATTTCTGGAACAGTTTGTACTGGAGCTCACTACGCTCCGGATGAAACAAGTGCATTATAATCGGTATGAAAGGTTTTTAGAACGGCATCGAATGCCTGTTAAAGTGATCACAAGGGTTACTTATATGTCATATTGTTATGATATCTCTTCAGCTACCAGTTTCCCTCACAGGTTTCATAAACAATATTTATATTAGTGGCATATATATTAGTATATGCCCATGGAGCATCTGGAAATCAAAAAAATTAAGGGCCAGAATTACGCATACACAACCGTTAATCTCTGGGACAAGAAAAATAAGAAAGAGATAAAGATCAGTAAATACCTTGGAAAGGTTAACACAAACAATGAGATAGAAAGAAAAGTAAATCTTCCCGAAAAGTCGTACCAGTATGGTGATGTCGCCTTTCTGCTATCCATGAACTACGATATGATACGAAAGATATCTGGAACTTATGACAAATACTGGAGAGAAATTATCACATCTGCCCTGATAACCATAGTAGGACGAATCCCACTGGAATATGTCAAGCGTTATTACAGAAAAACTATTCTGTACCATTACTGGCCAAAATTAAAACTGGAACCAAAAAATATTGCATCCATGCTGCGGTACATAGCCTACAATAAACTGGCATTTGAAAATCTTGAGGATTACGATGAAAGCACACTTATAATGCATATTGAAATAATAATACCTGTATATGCCTTAAACGGGAAAAGCCGATATGCCCAGGAGAATATTACACTGGATATAGTGTTTGACCCCGTAATGATGAGGATACTTAATGTGGAATACTTTGTGGGATCAGAATATATGCTGTCCAGATTTCTATCCAGAACCGAAGAAGCTTCAAAATTCGAAGGTGTCCTTATACTGGATTCTTCCCATTACAGCACGAAAAATATCAACATATTAAACAAGGAGAAGAAATTTTTTATCATGGATATTCCACCTGAAGAAATTAAAAAAATTCTAGAAAAGTATGACCATTCTGGGAAAATAATGTTAAAAAGAACATTTAACTCACTGCTGAACAGGTATGTTTATTATCACAGCATTAACAGTGGAAATCTTCACTATTTCATTATGGACGATACATATCATGGGGAACTGGAATACATAAAGGCATGTAATGACAGTTCTATTATCATAGCCATCTCAAATATGGATATAGACCAGAGCCTTATATATCAGGCAATCAACATAAAGAAATTTATGTATTCATCCGTTTCCAGTTCAAAATATCGCCTGGATTCTGACAGAAAAATGATTTCTGGAAAATTGGAACTTGACGGTTATATATTGTTCAATGTTATAACAATGAAAATGTACCTGTCCCTATACAGAAATACAGTGATACCAAATCCTGGAAGGCATAAGCTTGTCGATTCCCTGATGATTGAACTGTCCATGATAAATATGTATCTGATAAGGGGGCAATTATACCTCCCACGTGTCAGCAAACCTATCATGTCTGATCTGAAAGCTGTCGGAGGGGGAATCGTAGACAGAATATTTTCAAATGAACTCTTTACTGGCATACAGGATAAGAAATAACTTTTTGATAAAAAATTACTCTTTTTTTGTTTTGATCCTGCATCTGCATATCTGTCATACCAGCTTTCTGGCATATATCACTATGACAATTACAGATATTATAATAAAAACTATAGCTGTAGTTATGGCATAGTCCAGAGGATTTGCAGGTGGAATAAAACTGTAAAACATTGCAATAGAAAGTATGATTGTAGCCACTGCCGGTATAATTGTATTTTTTAGTGCCTGGAATACTTTCTATTTTTTTGTAGGTGACACAGAGTCCGAAATTACTTAATATGTGACCTATGAATAGTGCTGCTATTATACCGTGACCAGATAGAGAAAACCATCTTTTGGTCGAATTAGTATGCCAGCAGCGAGTGAAACAATGTAAGCGTTAATTTTGTTAGAAAACTGATAAGGTATGTTAATCCAGATAGGGACATCAAAAATAGAAATTATATATGCCAGTGGTAAGGAATATTTTGCAAATTCAGGGTATTTTCCGAAACATTTTCCATGAATTTTTCTATTTCATAACTGGCTAAAGTTTTTGGGAAATGAATTGTATTCAATCACCGTATTCCTCGATATATTGCTCTCCGGATTCTATCATATCTGTAATTTCTGATGTCCTGAATCCAGATACCAGTGAAATGAAATAAAATGCCAGTGATACAATTATAACCATAAGGAAATCATATGGAAATGTAAATAGATTTATTCCACCAAAGTTTGATTCCCCCAGATAGGAAAGAAGTGTCAGTGTCAGAATCATTAATGGAACCCAGTAGCCTCCTTTAATATTGTCTCTGGAAAATATGCTGTCAACGCGTCCTAGGGCAAATAATAGCAGGTATATAAAGAAACCGGCAAATATGATTATAGATATATAGCCTACAGTGGGCCAACCAGTCCAGTAAACTATCAATGAGGCTCCAACAAAGGAAATTGGTGAAAGAATCCTTGCATATGGCAATTTAAATGGCCTTTTCAATTCCGAAGCTTCACGCCTTAGAACCATTAAAGTTGAACCACCAAGTATATAGGTGAATGCTGCAACCCCTGATACGAGACCAACAACAACGTACCAGCTAGGAAGAGGAATCAGAAAAGCAAGTCCGAGAACGAGGCTTATAAGCAATGAGAAAACTGGGACTCCTGTTTTCTTGTTTACTTTTCCTATTATGCGTGGAAAATATCCGATTTCAGCCATCCCGTAAAGGGATCTTGTTGATGTCCCCGCAGCTATATTTAAGGTTCCTGAAGGTGATACATAAGCATCAGCATATAGAAGATAGGTGAGGACTACCATTATTGAGAGGTTAGAAGACTTCGCGAGAAAGGCAAAGGGAGCTGTGCTTATACTTTTTGCGTATGTTCCTGCAGATGCTGAGGAAAGGCCCAGCCATCCACCGGACGAAGATAGAAGTGCAGGATTAATAGCAGATATAAACACAATCTGAAGCAAAACATAAACGCCCATGGATGTAAGCATCGAATATATAAGTGCTCTTGGAAGATCTCTCTGTGGATTTCTTGCCTCCCCAGCAAAATCCATGGTATGCCTGAAACCAAGATATGAAAAAACAATGCCGTCAGTTGATATTGCCTCAAATATCAAGGATATATTATTATGTGGCAGGAATCCACCAAGTGCCGGATTGTTAAAATTTCCGGCATGGAAAAGAAGGAATGCCATTAATATTATTGTGATAGATGGAATAAGAAGCTTCCACCAAGTTATTCCCTGATTTGTTTTTCCCATCAATTTTACACCGAAATAATTCAGGAAATAGAATCCTATGATTAATATGGCTGCAATCAGTATTCCGTATCCTGTAAGGAGAGTCACATGTAAGGATGGATGAAGGGGATTACTGGCGTAGTATACGAGAGCAGGTTTTGTTATGTAGGAGCCTGCATATGTTATGGCAGCCTCGGCCTCAAGGGCAGGTGCGGCAACTCTTGCTGCGAAATAGGCCCAGCCGAAGAAAAGTCCAGCTATTCCTCCATGGGAATAATGTCCATATCTTGTAATAAGCCCACTTCTCGGTATCATGGAAGCAATCTCAGCATAAACAAGAGTAATTACCAGAACTATTGCTCCCCCTATAATCCATGAAATAATTGCAGCAGGACCCGTGGTACCGGCAGAGGCCGATTCGGCAAAAAGCCATCCTGATCCTATTATTGCGCCTAAGCTAAGAAAGTAAAGGTCCCATGAGGTCAGAACTTTCTTCAATTTTTTATCGTTTGCTATCTCTCTATTGTTCAGATTCTCGCCAGTTGCCATTAAAAATTATATGCCAATGTGATTTAAAATTTTTGGAAATAATCCCGCACATATGCCTGTTAATTGCTCTATAAGAAAAATATTTGTACTGTAAATTAAGGTACGTTAACCAATATTCTTATAATATTTTGCAATATAGTGCAATGGTTTCATTTTCAACAGACATACATAATAAACAGGTAATCATTGTTAGCCTGTCCTCTATGATGAGATCACTTGGGATGGGTGCTTCGTGGCCATTTATGGCCATTTTTCTGAGCCTTTATTTACATATTGCAATTTATATTGTTGGAATTATATTTACCTTGCTTTCTTTAATGTCTATGATATTCAGTATTTTAGGTGGTTACCTTGCAGATTTGAAAGGAAGAAAATTTACCCTGATGCTTGGCAGTGTCTCCGGCATCTTCATATTTTTATCAATTGCTATTACCTTTCTTTTTCATGCATACGCCTTAACCATTATACTTTTCATATTGTCATCTTTTTCAGGTTCACTTGTGTATCCATCAGCCAGTGCCCTAATTTCTGACGTGACTGAACCAGAAAACAGGGAAGGAGGATATTCAATCTACAGAATATTATCAAATATAGGTTGGGCCATTGGACCACTGATGGGGTCTTTCATATATTCGTCAGGAATTGTTTATATATTTTATGCCCTAGTCATAGCAAATCTTCTGCAGACCATTATAATTAGTTTTGTGAAAAAACAGAACGTTATGAAAACAGGGACTGGAACAAAGAATCCATTCTTAGTATATGATAAATATCTTTTCATCTTCAGTATTGCAACATTTTTTATAATCCTTCTTTCCTCTCAGTTTTCAGTTTCACTGCCACTTTACAGCGAGATAGTCATAAAAATTAATGTATCCGATATTGGATATATATACGCGATCAACGGCCTGGTGGTTGTCCTTGGACAATACCCACTGATTAAATTATTCTCCCGTTTCGGCGATCTCACAACTTTTATTGCTGGTGCCCTTTTCTACGCATTAGGATATTTCATAATTGCCTTTTCAACAAATCTATATGGATTAATGTTTGATATGGTTATAATAACAATAGGGGAAAACTTAACAACTCCAACTATAAATTCAGTTATATCCAAAATGTCACCTGCTGGAAAAACTGGAAGATATATGGGATTCAATGCCATGTTTAACTCTATTGGGAGGGCATTTGGCCCCTCTGTAGGAACCTATGTCATGTATACGTTCCATTATAATGGATTAATTACCTGGTCACTTATCGGTGTTTTCGGAGTTTTCTCTGCTATTGTGATAGTAATATTTAGCAGTAGTTATAAAAAATCTGGATATACATATATAGCAGAAAAAACAAAATCATAGGAAATCAATTTTTTTCTATGATATTATCATCTATAATTTCTTATACCGTGTTAACTTTTCCTGATGCTCTATATGGATAAGGGGTCAATGAAACAAAAGGATAGAACATCAGTAACAGATTGAAATTATTTTTATTTGGGTTCCCAGGCCTCATCCTCTATTGACATTGTTGCCGCCTTCCTTACCTTTTCTGGATGAATTTTATATTCAATAAATGTAAGAAGACCGGCTATTGGAATCCAGGAGATACCTATATAAACTGCAATATTATCTGGGTACTTTCCCGGAGACATAACTGTTCCAGCCATTATTATAACGAGTATCAATATACCTATTACAGGTATCACAAGATGTTCGAGAATTTTGAGTTTATGAATACGCCTCATCATAACAGGTAGGGATATGGAGGCTATAATATGCTCAGTATAGGCCGCGTATGCATTGATCAGTAGCATCATTAGCCCACCCTGAACTGGTCCAAAAAGAACGCCGAAAATTACAGCCACAATAAATGAAATTATAAATATTGTCAGTGCAGCATTGGATGGGGTCTTATGTTTTTTATTTATTCTGGCTATCGCCTCAGGAAGGAAAAGAATCCCATCCTTTGCAAAGCTATAGAAAATCCTGGAATCTGCGTTGCTTACTGAAATATTATAACCCATGAAACTGTTTACTGTGACAAGCACCAGTAAGATATAGATAACTGGATTAAGCCTTCTGAAAAGTATTACTCCCGGATCAGCGCTACCGGCAAATGATGCCATTGCTGATGGACCCCATCCTATTGTGAAAGCATAGGATACTATTATAAGAGTTATTCCAGAAAGTACGACCGTGCCTATAAGCGCTTTTTTAATCGTTTTCTCCGGGCTTACAGCCTCTTCACCCATAGCAGTAATGGAAACTGTTGTGCCAAAGTAAAGAATCATTGAATAGATCATTGCAAAAAGAAGTTGTGATACACCAGAAACAT
>DAUP01000039.1 GCA_002505185.1 Ferroplasmaceae archaeon UBA567
CATTCCATGAGAATCTCTTTCACTCCCACTCCACTGTAACCTTCACTTTCTTCGGTTCCTTGTCTCCGAATACTGATTTCTGAACATATAATGTTCCAATTGCTGGATTCCCAGAGGTTTTCTCCTGGAATCTATATGTGTTCTTTGTTGCTCTCTCGAACTCAAATTCTATTTCTTTCTTATCCAATTTTTTTCACCTCCTTTAATTTTTCAAATATCTCATTATTCCAGTTTCGTTTACCAATCCTTGCACGCACATCGGATTCCTGTAATATAGATGATCCATATCATTCCTATAGCAATGTGCACAGCAGACATGTTTGGATTTTTCATCGAGGTTGTTGTAGGGTCCATTTCAAAATCATCCAGATTGTAAGGATTGATTCACATGGGCAGGAAAGGATATTTCTGTAGTCGCATATAATATTATAAGGAGTCAATATATCATGTTTTTGGTTTCAATCGAGAGTTCCTAAAAAATCAACAAAGAATTGGCAATGTTTTTATTTAGTTTTTGAAGTGAAAATATTTGTTTCCTGACTCTTAATCCCAGCAATTTCTAGTTGATANNATTACTCAAATTCCTATTAATACATGATTATGGATTGCAGCATTTTTCAATATGCCTGCTTGTTTCCTCATCCTCGCAGAATATGTAAGTGCCGTGTATTCCCCTTGTCATTAAAATCCTGTACCTGTTGATTAACAGTTCAATAGACTTCGCGTATGCCTTAGTATCTCCCTCCTTTCCAGCCCGGAATAATTTCTTAATCTCAAAATCCTTGCAATCGTCGCCCAGTGCCCACTTGCCATTTCTCCATACCAAATCACGCCCCCATATTAACCCTATATAATCCGCCTCGAATCCCTGTGACCCATAAACTGACGCACATTTTTCCAGCATGTTTGATTGTCCACCTACCCAGAAAGGCGCATACTCTTTCTTTGGATCCATGAGCCATTTTATAGTAATGCCTGAGTTTTTGTATAAATCAAATCCGGATGGAAGTGGATAGCCTATCCTCACATTATCCGGAGAATCTGTGTTTTTAAGGTCTCCTTTTGCCTCAGTAAATGACGCAACAAGTGCTGTTTTGTTTCCGGCATCTGATTTATTTCTGAGAGACGTAAGGAGATCCTGTATAGTAGGAAAAGATTTTAGGCCATAATATTCAGGATATTTCCATGGCTTTCCATCCAGTAGGTTATTCACGAATTCTCCATAGTCGTTTCCATTTCTGTACAGACCCTTGAGATTTATTTCGTGGGCATTTTCAAGGTATTTTATAAAATTATCCCTGGTGCCTTCTTCCTTCTTGCCCAGTATCTGAGAATCATCATAAAAAAATACAGATATGTCCGCAACTTCGCCCCCGTGAATTATGTTGTTCACAGTCATCCTCTGGGCCTCATCAAAGATGGCAATATCATAATGCGCAGGAAAACCTTCATCTGCAACTCCAGGATTTCCGGGCCTACCAGTTGAATAATATTTGATAAGTGTTGACAATCCAGGGCTTGTGCTATCAAGCATTTTGCGCAATGATTCAACCATCCTGTTGTTCCTGTAGGAGAGCACAGATTGTTTTTCCATTGCCGTTGACCGTAACAGAAGATTCATTGCTATAAGGGTTTTACCAGATCCCGGTCCACCATGCACTATATAATTTCCGGATTTTCCATTTGAAAGGTCTTCAATAATTTCAATGTATGGTTCAAGCTGCTCACTGAACAGCCCATATCCTTCCGACGCCAGTGACTTCATGGCACCTGATCTTATCTGGCCATAGTGTAATCTGATTGCCGCAAAGAGGCTTTTATTTTGCCTGTATTTTCCATTCAGGAATTTTGACAAACTCTCGCTGTCGAATCCCGCGCCAAGGTTATTTTTCAATTCATCTATTATTTTCCCTTTTTCATCCTTGTAATATAATCTGTTTCCGCGCGCATTTTTATGGGTTATGTTATACAGTATCACCATAGAAGTTATGTTAAAATTATCTATGCCCTCTATACCATATCTAATTTTTCCCTCGTAATTCAACACCTGGTACTCCGGGTTTATCTCTTTTTTATGGTCAGCATTGACAAAGTAATCATCAATTGCCTCCATGGATTTCCATCCTTTCATCTCAATTATAGTAATTGATGGTGATTCGGAGTTGCCCATGAATATCGCATCTGCCCTCTCGGCTCCAGCAGGTATTATATATTCCAGCACAATTCCTTTATTTTCTAGTTCCTGTATAATATTATAGAGGTAACTTAAAGACCCTTTCCATGAATTGTATAAATATTTTCCAGGGTCAGCCCTGTATAAATCTCTGTACACTTTTGCAAGTTTATCCGGAAAGTCTTGGTTATATTCATTTAAAAAAGATTTTGTGTCGTTATAATAAAGATAATTCATAACAATTACAACGTTACAAGTTATTTATTGTTTTTCCTTTACTGTTTTTTAACGTGACTTTCAAGAAGAGTTTGATGGCCAATCTCATGCGGAAGTGCTTTTACACGGATTGAAATGTTAATTCTTCAAAAATTATTTTGGTACGATACTCAATATTTTCCTGGGATAGGGTATCTTCATCTTATCAAGTATTTTCATGGAGTTTTCTGATTCGAATCTGAGAGTAAGTATGCCGTATTCACTTCTGATTTTCTTTTAATTTAACGGCAAATCCAGGTCCAGCAACTAGATAATCCATTCCAAGTTTTAACTCAACTCCACCCTCAAACGGTTGTTCAGAAAGATAAGTAAATCCATCCAGATCAGTAAATTTTACATTGTTAACACTGTTTGCTACAACTAGTGAGGCGGCTATGCCAAGCTTTGATTCCAGCATGCATCCAACCATTGCATCTACACCAGCGGCCTGTGCAACTGTAAGAACCTTTATGGCCTGATGGATTCCACCACTCTTTGATAATTTCACGTTAATCATATCTGCTGCACCCTGTCTTATAACATTCATGGCATCCATGGGAGAAAATACGCTTTCATCGAGCATTATTGGGATTCCTGATTTATGCCTTAGCTCCCTGGCACTGGTCAGATCAAAGCGGTTAACGGGCTGTTCAAAGAATATAGCTTCATATTTACTCAGCACTTGTGCCATTTTAATTGCACTATTTAGATTGTATCCCTGATTTGCATCCGCAAAAAAACTGGCATCCTCTCTCAGATTTCCCGCAATGAACTTAATTCTATCAATATCCTTTTCAAGATTATTTCCTATCTTAACTTTTATTATCTTTGCCCCGGAGTTCTGGTATGTTTCAAGAAGTCTGAGGCTTTCTTTTTTTGGAGATATTGGAATTGTAAGGCTTGTTTTACGTGGTTTAAAGCTACCGCCAGAAATTTTTACAGCGTGAACATTTAATGATTTCCCGAGAAGGTCGTAAAATGCCATATCAATAGCACTTTTTGCGGCTGTATTTCCGTAACAGTAATTATTTAAAAATTCAGAAAAATCTTCAAATCCTTCGACTTTTCTGCCATTAAGTGCCATTAAAATGCTGGATGAAATATTGAAAAGCACCTCTGGAGTTTCACCCGTTA
>DAUP01000018.1 GCA_002505185.1 Ferroplasmaceae archaeon UBA567
TTTTACAGGCATCCCTTATGGTGTAGAGTTTTCCCATGATACTTATGACAACATATTACAAATATATAATACTATTCATTAACTGTTTGAACCCTATATCATGATTGCCATACAACATGATTCCAGTAATATCAGGATTATTTGTATTTTATCTACCTGGAACAACCCACACGAAGAGGCAAAGACCCATGCACTTTAATATTATTCATACAATTTATTCCTATAAATTTATGTAATAAGTTATATTTTACTTTCATGATAAACGCAAATCCCGTTAGTACAGACATGGATAGAGTGCTTAAACGTTTTTACCAAATTTCAATAGGCAATATTACAAATTCTGACGATGAAAAAGTTGCAAAATATATACATTGCGCAAAATCATTGTTTAACAGTTGGAAGTATTTCTTTAACAGCAATTACCTATCTAACTTAAAAAACTCATCACATTTTTCTAATTACTTCTGTGACATGTTAAAATTATATTTGCCAGAAAGAGGAAATGGAAGCTGGAATGGCATGGAGAGACAGGAAGCAAATTTATGTTCAAATCCAAAATTACTTATTGAGGCTTTAATTGATATGCTAAATTATAAAACAATAAATTCATTACCAGATTATAATGATGTTGAACGCATGTTGAGTAAGTATCAAGTACAAAAATCTACAAATCATGTAAATGGAATGGGAATATTGCTTGCCACTTCTGCTTTATTTGTTTCTAATCAGGACAATTTTATGGTTGTTGACAAGCCGATTATGAACTATTTTAATATAACAACCACCGAAGATGCTATACAAAATTATCAAAATATAATCAAATACTCAAAATGCCTTTCCATTACGTATGGTGTAAATATGTGGCTCGTTAACAAGGCATATGCGGTATCACTGAAAGGCAGTATTAAAATTCAACCCCTATGTAATTGTAATTTTGCATCACAGGAAATAAATATGTAATCTTGAGCGATACAAAGGTATAATTCGGAAAAACTTTTATTTTCCAACCGATACAGCATAATGAATAGATATGATTTCTATATTTCAGCTCCACTTTTCAATGAAATGGAGTTAAAATTTAATGAAAGAATTACCATTTTTCTGGAAAAATTAGGCTTTTCCACATACCTACCACAACGTGATGGCGGGGAGGATGAAATGCTGCTTAAAGACCCTGAATTATGGCCAGAAATAAGCAAAAAGGTGTTTAAACGTGATGTGGAAGCTTTAAAAACCTCTTCTGCCCTTATAATGATAATGGATGGCAGAGTTCCTGATGAAGGGGCATGTGTGGAACTTGGCATGGCATATGCATTTGGAAAAATATGCATCGGGTTCCAGACCGATACAAGAAGATTCTCCACGGGCCAGAACAATCTCATGCTGGATTATTCTATGTCCTATAACATAGTCCATGACTGGGAGAACCTTGAAAAACTTCTTGTTAAAATAAAAGATAAAATTAAGAAAGGTAATCAATAATTAGAGAGATCCTCATCAATAATTTAAATACTTTTTAAACATTTATGGATATGAATAGAACAGGTCTATCCTCCAGAAAAATAAGTTCCAATCTTTATCTAAGATTTGATAGGGATGAATGGGCTAAAAGGAGGGGAAATCTTAATGTTACATTGTCCAAAAATGATATAAGAAAGATACTTGCGCTTAACGATAAAATCACAGCATCTGAAATTCGTGATTTTTATTTTCCAATAACCAGATTTCTTCAACTGTCAATTAACAATAACAGGAATCTTTATACCGAAAGAAACAGTTTCATTGGCATAAATCCTAAGAAGGTTCCATTTATAATAGGGGTAACAGGAAGCGTTGCAGTAGGAAAGAGTACAACATCCCGGCTTTTGAAGACACTACTGGAGAGAATTAATCCCGATTATAATATTTACATAGTATCTACCGATAATTTTCTTAAGAAAAATTCTAAGCTGCAAAAAGAGAACCTCATGGAAAGGAAAGGTTTCCCGGAAAGCTATGAAACACAGGAACTTATAAATTTTCTGGTGGATATAAAATCAGGGATAAGCCGTACAGAAATACCTGTTTATTCACATCTAAAATATGACATACTTAATGAGAAACAGGAAATAGTGGATCCAGATATACTGATAATAGAAGGATTGAATATACTCCAGGTAAATAGTCTCGGAAGACAGGATGAGATTTATGTTTCTGATTTCCTCGATTTTTCAATATTTATAGATGCGGATGTGCAATACATAAAGCAGTGGTTTATAGAGAGATTTTTCATGCTTATGGATACAGCTTTCAGGGAGAAAACCTCCTATTTCAGAAAATACTCAGAATTGACTCGGGAAGAGGCCATTAAACTGTCATCAAGCATATGGGATAATATAAACGGAAAAAACTATTCTGAAAATATTATTAAAACAAGATACCGCGCCGAATTAATAATAGAAAAGGGAAAGAATCATAACATAGAAAGAATAATGATGAAAAAACTGTAAAGTTAATTATTATATTTTT